>JAUWSQ010000052.1 GCA_030609965.1 Candidatus Fermentibacterota bacterium | reverse complement strand
CCGAGTTGCAGCGAATTTGATCCCTTTACAAGCACAGTGCATCTGGAAGAAGCAGTATCCCTGAGAATCCTCAGGGCTTCTTTCCAGTCCTGGGCCATAAATATCCTTGTTCTTACAGCAGTGGATTTGACTGAATCGTACAATTCCCCTGTAAGGATCATGAAATCCAGCCCTATGCTGTCCGCCTTCTGAAGTATCTCCCTGTGGAAGATGAGAGCATCTTTGCCCAGTTCCCGCATATCGCCCAGAACTGCCCCTCTGCTTCCCTTCATCCCTTCAAGTACGCAAAGGCATGCTATGGTTGAATCAGGATTCGCATTGTAACTCTCATCAAGGAGGGTGATCCCCCCCGTCCTGACGACCCTGCCCCTTCCCTTTGCAGGGGCAACGGCAGCTATCGCTTTGATTGCCCTTTCAGCCTGAACATCCAATGCACCAGCCATCAGTACTGCTGAGACTGCATTCATCATGTTGTGACTGCCCTCGAACTGAAGTTTCAATTTTTTCTTATATGGGTAAATGATGTATGTGCCGTCTTCCTCTTCAAACCATGCGTCGCCGCCATCACCGAAATATCTGATATTCAGCCCTGCAATGTGAGCGGTACTCTTAAGTATCTCCTCATCCATGGGAATTACTCATAGTCCACCTGTAGCAGTTGTCCTGATAAGTTCAGCCTTTGCTCTTGCTATGTCATCAATAGTATCGAAGAACTCCATATGAGCATGTCCAATATTTGTTATCAGGCAGTCTGATGGAGAGGCAACCTCACCCAGAAGCAGCAGTTCTCCCGCATGGTTCATACCAAGTTCAAGGACGATGATATCGGGATCCTCTTCAGGAGCATTAAGGATGGTCAGAGGCATACCCAGATGGTTATTCAGATTCCCACTGGTGCTGTATACGCTGTAACTGCATTCAAGTGCAGCAGCAAGAAACAATCTGGTGGTTGTTTTTCCGCTGGAACCGGTAATAGCAATAATCCTTGATCTAATATTACTCCTTCTCCATTGCGCAGCATCAAGAAGAGCCTGCTCAACACTTTCAACAAGAATAATCCCTTCACGCTTTTTCCCACGGGAAACTACCGCCATACCATTGTTCTGGAGTACATTATCGACGTACCGGTGTCCATCAGTGCTGTCTCCTGCGAGGGCGAAGAACAGACAATCCGCGGCTGCATCCCTAGAATCGATCACTGCACTGGTAACAACCCGGTCAGCGCTTTTCGGGCCGACCCAGCCGCCTTGCGCAACAGCTATGTCACCAAGACGCATCATTTCAGGATCTCCTTCAACGCTGCCGCAGCCTCCTCACGGTCATCGAAATGAGTTTTCTTCTTTCCCAGGATCTGATAATCTTCATGCCCCTTACCGGCGATAATCACTACATCACCAGTTTCAGCGGTGCTGATCGCAGCCCTTATGGCAGCCCGTCTGTCCGGCTCCACGATTACACGGCATTGAGTTTTTGAACTTAACCCTGCGGTGATATCGCTGATGATCGAATCCGGCGCTTCTGTCCTGGGATTATCACTTGTAATAATTACGATATCTGCGATACTTTCCGCTATGTGCCCCATGATGGGACGCTTGGATGAATCCCGGTCACCACCAGCGCCAAAAACAGTGATAACTCTGTTCGCAGTCAGCTCCCGAGCATTCTTCAGTATCCGCTCCAGAGCGTCAGGTGTATGGGCATAATCAACTGCAACAAGAAAATCCTGTCCCAGATTTACTGACTGGAACCTTCCGGGTATACCCGGAAAATCTTTGAGGCTTGCCGATGCGGACAGAGGATCGATACCCAGTTCAATCGCTGCCACCAGCGCGCCTGCAGCATTGAAGATATTGAACTTGCCGGGGATGCTCATCTCTACCGGAACCGAAGTTCCATCAGACTGTAATCGAAAGGAGATTCTGCCCATCTCCGCGCGACAATCACTGATCCTGTAAGTGTCGTTTTCCCGTTGTCCGAAGGTCACAGCACCATCTATCGACGGGAATCCGTCTGCGTAGGTACCTACGATAGAAATTCCATTGTTTTTGAGCAGGTCAAACAGATGCTTCTTGGAGTGGAGATACTCCTCCATGCTCTGATGAAAATCCAGATGATCCTGCGTTATGTTGGTGAAAAGCGCTACGTCAAATCTTACATCGTCCACCCTGCTTAGGGAAAGGGCATGACTTGATACTTCCATTATGCTGCATCTGTCACCCTTCCCAACCATTTTTCTCATCATACCTGCAGTGATCAGGGCACCCGGTGTCGTCATTTTGGCATCCACATTCTCCCCGCCGATGAGATGACCGATCGTACCCATGATACCGCTCTGCATATTGTGTTTTTCCAGTATCCAGTGAAGCATTCTGGCGGTGGATGTTTTTCCATTCGTACCGGTTATGCCAACTGTGATAAGCTCATTCCAGGGATAATCGTAAAACCTGGAGGCGATCAGTGACAGAATTCCCCTGTTATCGTGATCGGGATTCACGCATATCCTGCAATTGTCCGAGACCTGCCGCTCAGCCAGTACAGCCGCTGCTCCCTTCGATAGTGCCTGCTCAATGTGAATATGTCCATCCGTCTTAAAACCCCTGAGAGCCACGAAGAGGGACCCTGGCACAACATTTCTGGAATCTTCCTCAATTGAAGTTATCTCAACCCGGGCAAGATCTCCGGGGAGCCTGACATGCGTATTTCGCAGAAGATCCGACAGGATCATTCGATTACCCCCGCCATAAGATCCTCTTCCCCTCTTCCTGACCCCAGCGCCAGTTCCGGTTCAACGGCGAGAATTCTCGAGGTCATCTCCGCGAATACAGGCGCTGCAGATGAGCTTCCCCATCGGTACTCATAATCCGGGCCGTCTATTATCACGACAAGTACAAAACTGGGGTTCTCGGCAGGAACCAATCCCACAAATGCACTGAGGTAATCGCTTCTTCCGCTCAGTCGCTCTGCTGTACCGGTCTTTCCTCCAATGGCAACTCCATCAACAGCGGCATTTGCACCGGTTCCTTCCTCAACAACAGCTCTCAGTGTACGCCGTACTGTCTCCGCTGTTTCCTTCGATAGTGGATGGGATCGAACGATTGATTCTTCCCGTACCCATCCATTTCCATCGCTGTAGGCTTTCAGAAGCCTCGGGTAATAAAGAGTTCCTCCATTCGCTATAACACCGTAAGACAGTGCAAGCTGAATGGGAGTAACCGTTATTTCCTGACCGATGGCGATCTGGGCTGATGACACTCCGGACCATCCGTATGACCCGGGAACCGGCAGTATTCCTCTCGATTCGTCAGGGTATTCGATCATTGTTTTCAGGCCGAATCCGAAAAGACTGCAGTAATCGCAGAGGGTAGTGTCTGAAAGAAGGCGGGAAAGCATTACGGTTCCTACATTGCTTGAATTGATAATGATCTCGTCACGGCTGAGGATACCCATTTCATGGGCATCTGAAATACTGTCCCCCGCAACGTCGATATATCCGTCACTGCAGTTGAATAAGTCTCCTTCTTCTATCAGGTTCTCCTCAATGCAGGCGGCATAGGTGACGATCTTGAATGTTGAACCCGGTTCATGATAGCCCTGAAAACAGTGATTCGTGGCAAGTGACCCGTTCTGTGCTCTCACAGGCACACTGCCGGCTGCGAGTACCTCTCCGTTGGCCGGATCCAGCAGCACTGCCGCAGCCCAGTCGCTGTTGAACCGGTCCATGGCGCTTTCCAGCTCCTCCATGATGATGCACTGAAATCTTGCATCTATGGTCAGCATGATGTCACGGCCATCAACGGTATGAATATTGTCCGCTTCGGGGTCGGTCAGGTTGTATCTACCTGTGGCACTTCTTTCTATGAACAGTCTGCCGTCAATCCCCTGCAGGTCGGAATTGAACCATTGCTCTATGCCTTCTGCATTATCGGCTGTGAATCTTCCAATGATCCCGGCTGCCATATCACCCATGGGATACGTCCGCTCCTGCTCCACATCAATGCTTACACCTGTGGGTAATCCCGAATTCGTAAGAAGCAATGCGTCCTGATACGGAACATCGATTGCAAGTATCTGATTCCCCGAACGTCTTTCAGCAGGTAGTTTCACCATTGAATGCTCGCCAAGCTGAAGCAGAAGAGTATCGATCAGAGCAGTTTCTTCAATTGGAACTTCAGGCCAATAAACCTGAAAAGTTGCAACTGTTCTGTTTCCGGCCAGAAGGTAGCCGTTTCTGTCCACTATCCTTCCCCGCCGAGCTTCTACATCGATCTGGGTCGTATGCTGGCTGCACGCTATATCGGAATAGTGCTGATGATTCACGATCTGAATATTGATAAGCCGTCCGGTAATGATCAGAAAACCTATCAGTGCTGAAATCATAACCATCTTCAGCCTTGCTGAGCGCCGCACAGGGGAGATCTCACTGTTCCATACAGACATACTGCTCACCCCCGGATACATCAGGATACAGTTGAAGAACTGTAAAGCGCTCAAGGGATACTGGTGCAAGACCCAGCTCACTGCCGATCCTCTGCAGCCTCTCAGGATTCAGGAGAGTTGCCCTCTCTACCTGAAGCTCATCCCTTTTCCAGGTGAGTTGACGATTCAATTCTGTAAGATTCCTGTATCGCATCGAAAGCACCAGCCTCCAGTTGTAAAAACCTGCCTCAAGCACGAGCAGAAGAAGAACTCCCCCCGCGATCACCTGTAGAATTCTACGCACACCGATTTTCATACCCTTATCCCCATACGAAGCCTTGCTGACCTTGCCCTTCTGTTTCTCCGTACCTCATCCTCACAGGGAACAACCCATCGAGGGGAATGCTGGCGATACCCTGGAGTATCTCTAAACAGCAATTTTATCTTCCTGTCCTCGATGGAGTGAAACGTGATAAACGCAATTCGAGCATCAGCCTCAGTCCAGTGCTCCAGGTCATCAATCAGCATTTCAAGCTGATCAAGCTCTCCGTTTACAGCTATTCTGAGGGCCTGGAAAACCCTGGAAAGAATTTTAAAGGAATTTCTTCTGACTGAGGCACTTATTATCTCGGCGAGTTCAAGGGTTGTAATAATGGGCCGGTTTAGTACTATCGCCTTTGCTATCCTCCTGCTTCTGCCCTCTTCGCCGTACTTATAGATTAGATCAGCTATCTCTTTTTCGGATATTCTGTTCAGCAGTTCTCCCGCTGTGGTACCTGTGGAATCATCAAATCTCATATCCAGGGGACCTTCGTACCGGTAGGAAAATCCCCGCAGCGGATCATCAAGCTGAATTGATGAAAGACCCAGATCAAAAAGAGCCGCGGATGCCTTTCCTGAATCCAATTCCTTGATGATTTCCGGTATTTCCGTATAACTCCCATGCCGCACAGTTACATCCGGGTTATCGCTGAACCTTCTTCTGAGCATCTCTACGGCTGCGGGATCACGATCAACAGCCAGAAAACTCATCCCGGGCAAAGCTCTGGAAAGCAATTCCAGGTGCCCCCCTGCTCCGGCTGTTCCATCCACAAGAAGACCTTTGTTCAGGCCGCCTGTAAAAAAATCAACCACCTCATCTGCCATTACCGGCACATGAGAGGGCATGTCTGTTCCATTGCCGGGGCTTTTCAGAGTGTCTTCTTCAGATCTTTCTGCGCACATTGAAACCAGGCCTCCTGAAAAGGGAGAGATGATAACTCAGTAAATATCGATGTCGATTTCCTCAATGGCTTCCTCCAGAGAGGATACCTGTTCCTTTTCCCGTCCAGCGTACCGCTGGGCAGCCCAGAGTTCGATTGAATCAAGGAGGCCTCTGTCAACGATTTCATGGGTCATTCCGGAAATTTCAATCAGGTCGGAAGGAATGGTTATCCTGCCCTGACCGTCTATATTCACAGGTCTAATGTACTGGGAGAATTCGCGTATGATGTCTCTATTTTTTCTGATGTTCCGGGAGAGCGATGCAAGCCCTTCCCTGACATCCTGCCACTTCTCTGGCGGGTAGAGAATAAGACTACCCTCCATGCCCTTTCCGATGAAAAGACCTTCTCTGGGCAGCTGCCTCCGAAACTGGGCTGGAACGCTTACCCGGCCCTTCTCGTCAAGCGTATGTATGTGCTTCCCTGTGTAATCATTCATAGGCAACCCTCCAGATCAATTCTATCCCACAATTTCCCACTGTCAACCCATTTTGTGGGATTACATCCCACTCGAATTAGTGTTGAATACAATGAATTTCTTTATAATGTTGTTATATAAGGATTTGTATCGTACACGCAGCCGCTCAGAATTGAGCGCGTAGATTTCTCCTATAATGAAGATATACTGTATAGTGCCTTCGGCGGACCGAAAAAGTGATTATTCTCTATTATCTCTTTTTATCATTGTAATAATAGTGATACTTGTAGGTGTAGTAATTATATGAGGTGTAGGTGTTCAGCGGATCGAATCCATTCAGAACGGCACCTACATTGTGACCGGTACCTCTCTGAAGTTTTTCCCATGCTGACTTTAGCACCCTCCTGTCGATCTTTTTGACGCCGACAACCATCAGTGTGGCATCGACTTCTGGACTCATTACAACAGGGTCGGTAACGACTGCAATTGGAGGGCTGTCGAAAACAATCATATCGTAGGATTTTTTCAATAAAGCATGAAGATTCCTGAATTTTCCGCTGCCGAGTAATTCCGAAGGATTGTGCGGTATATGCCCGGATGTAAGGACTGACAGATTTTCTATGCTCGTACTGTTAACAGCCTCTTCCAGCGGAATCATACCTGTTACAGTTTCAGTAAAACCGGGCTCCTGTTTCAAGCTGAATATCTTGTGCAATATGGGGCGTCTCAGATCAGTGTCCACAATCAGAACCCTGGATCCGGCCTGAGCAAATGCTATGGCAAGGTTTCCAGCTGTAGTGGATTTGCCTTCTCCGGGGCCAGCGCTTGTAATCAGGATCGAGTTTATCCCCTCTTCAATTGCGCTGAAGCGAAGGCTTGTCCTGAGATCCCGGTACGCCTCACTGGCAGCCTGTCTGGGAGCGGAAACCATTATCAAACCCTGTTTACCTCCAGGCAGTGTGACATCTGATCTGGGTACCTTTGGTATAACTCCGATAACAGAAATGCCCAGATTCTCGATGTCTTCAGGGTTCTTGATGGAAGTGTCGAGCTGCTCCTTCAGGAAAATGAATCCTATTCCAGCAGCCAGTCCCGCGAAAATACCCAGGATCAGATTGCGTTTTTTGTTGGGTTTGATCATACCCCCTGGAAGAGCAGTGTCGACTATCGTCACATTACCGATCTGACCTGCCTCAGCAATTCTCACTTCTTCGAATTTGGTTCTGAGCATAAGGTAGATGTTTTCACTCACTCTCCAGTTTCGTTCGAGCCTGGCCAATCTCAGTTCCAGTTCAGGAAGAACCGATATGCTGTCTTCAAGATCCAGGACAATACTCCTGAGAACAGACTCCCTGATTCGTTCAGCTCGCAACTGCGATTCAACCGTTACAAGCATTGATACTATTCCCTGAAGAGACTGAGCGGGGTCATTGGGATATTGACTGTAAGCAGCTTCTTCAAGTGCACGTGTAAGGGCTTCTCTTCTGACGGAAATCTGACTGTCCAGATCCCTGATAACATTGTCCTCCTCAAGACTGCCCCGGGACATCAGCGAGGCTCGGGAAGATTCCAGCGTTGCTATATCGCTTTCAAGCTGTGCTATGAAGGCAGTATTCAGATTGGCAATATCCTCTGCGAGATTGATGCGGCCGATCTCAAGCTGATCAGAGTAATATGTCTTCTGGGCCTGCAGGGCTCCCTGTTCAGTTCTTGATGTAGCTGCTGCTGTTTCATATATGGTTAGCTTTCTTACGATCTGTGCTGTTTCAGTGCTCAGGCTCAGTATTCCATATTCCTCTTTGAAGAGGGTCAGGGAATCCTCAGACATGGCAAGCTCGATCTCCATGATGTCAAGCTGTTGGGCAAGGAATTCCTTTACCAGTGTATTCTCTCCCCTGGCATCGGTAAGATTTCTCCTGAAGTATGTCTGGGCCACAAGGTTAGCCATTGTAGCCGCCGAAACTGGAGAATAACCGATTGCTGAAAGAACGAAGAAATCGGTGTCCTTCATAATGCTGACGGAAATGCTGCCCCTCACCATTCCGACAAGCGAAGCCCGAAGATTGTTCTGAGGAACTCCCAGGTCACAGTAAAGGATCGTAAGGAGGCTGTCAGAGTTTGGTGACCTCAGAATTGAATCGGCTACCGATTCAGCCATGCTTCTGCTTCGTATTAACTGTATCTGGTTGTTCCGCATTGGATCCATCTCGAACCAGAATACATTCGACATATTGAGTGTCTGGGTCATGTTGCTGCTGACATCGAAAATGAACGTAGCGGACGACCTGAATAAAGGTCTGATTCTTGAGGTCATCCAGATGCTTGCAGCGATGGATACTATCAGAAAGCCCAGGACAATCCATTTATTATGATATAGAAGCCACAGGTATTCCGCAATATTTATCGACTCCCGCTCTTCCGCAAAGGTTCCGTCATTCATCGTTCACTCATTATCCAGATAAGATTAACAGCTATAATTATCTTGTATGAGAAGTCGATAGCGGCTTTCCACCATTCGAAACTGTTGGTTGGTATATATATTGTTGCTCCCGGCTGAAGGTCAGGGATCGGGCCGCCCTCAGCATCAAGAAAGCGGTCGAGATTGTATTTTATCTCACTGTTCTCGTAAACAATTCTTACATCGCTGAGTTTCGCCTGTGCCGTAGGTCCTCCGGCAGAGGATATGCCAGCTATCAGATCAGCATCGATGGGAACAAGATATGTACCGGGACTTCTCACCTCTCCCCACACGTGAATACTCATGAGGACTTCATCAGTCTCCACTCCGGGGACGGTATATCCCTCAATCCCTGAGGCGTATAGAACAAAAACAGCTGTAATCACAAGGACAGCAGAAACTCTCATGCCTTTACTACTTTCTCCTCACTCCCTGTCAATCCCGAGCACGCATTTCTCGTGTCGATTATAAGGGATGAATTGTCAACTATCCACTGATAATCGTAACAGGAGTGATCGGTAATTACTACAGCACAATCGTACCCTCTGAGAACATCCTCCGTGAGCTCCACCGAGACCGGCCTGCGATGAGTCTGTCTTGTTTCTCCGATACTTCCAACGTACGGGTCGTTGTAATCTACATCGGCACCAAGCTCCAGAAGCTGGTCCATGACCATGAGTGCAGGAGTTTCCCGTATATCATCAATATCAGGTTTGTAAGCCATTCCAAGAATGAGTATCCTGCTGCCATTAACGCTTTTCTGTCTTTCATTGAGAGCCTTCGTGATAACTGATACAACGAAGGTGGGCATCGCTGTATTGATCTCCCCTGCAAGCTCAATGAAACGGGTTGGCATGCCGAACTGACGCGCTTTCCATGTAAGATAGAAAGGATCAATCGGAATACAATGCCCCCCGAGCCCCGGTCCGGGGAAGAATGGGGTGTATCCGAATGGTTTCGTCGATGCCGCCCTGATAACTTCCCATATGTCAACATCCATCTTTGAAGCAAGCATTTTCAGCTCGTTTACAAGGGCAATATTGACAGCCCTGTAGGTATTTTCGGTTATCTTCGCCATCTCAGCAACCTCGGGAGAACTTACTGTCACAACATTGTCAACCGCAAAGGAGTAGACCATCTCTGCGGCTTCTAAGCCATTTGGGGTCAATGCACCAACAAGTTTCGGTATTGTCCTGGTACAGAATGTCTTGTTGCCCGGGTCCTCCCTCTCGGGGGAGAATGCAACGAAGAAATCCTCTCCGGCTTTAAGACCGCTTTCCTCCAGGATCGGTACAAGCTCTTCCCGTGTTGTGCCGGGGTAGGTTGTCGATTCAAGAACAATAAGCTGGCCAGGCTGGAGGTATTTGGAAACCTCTCTGCCGGTACTGATTACGTAACTGAGATCGGGCTCTCTGGATTTACCCAGAGGAGTAGGTACACAGATAATAACGGCATCATAATCCTTCATCCTGGAGAAATCGGTTGTGCATTCGATCAAGCCTGTTTTCACGGCGGCTGCGATCCGCTCGGATGGAATAGTCTTCAGATAGCTTTTTCCTTCTTCGATCAACCGCGGCTTCTCCGCATCTACATCGATACCGACAACCCTGCATCCGCCCTTTACAAATTCAAGTGCAAGCGGAAGCCCAACGTATCCAAGGCCAATAATTGCTGCCGATGGGTGTTCAGAGCCTTTCAGCCTCTCAGAGAATTTCATACATTTCTCCCAATTCCGAAGTAAGTGAAGCCCAGTTTTCTCAATTTTCCCGGGTTGAATACATTTCTGCCATCGAAGATGACAGGTTGTCTCATTATCTCAGTCATTCTTGGGAAATCAGGTTCTCTGAACTCCGTCCACTCGGTAACAAGAACCAGTGCGTCGGCTCCCGTTACTGCATCGTATACGGAGGAGGCGTACCTTACCGAATCACCAAGTACCTCTGACGCGTTTTCTATAGCCTGTGGATCGTAAATTGCTATAGTCGCTCCCCTTTCAAGCAACCCTTCAATAATGGTAAGAGCCGGAGCCTCCCTTATGTCGTCTGTATTAGGTTTGAAGGAGATTCCCCATACCCCTATTGTGAGACCGCTCAGGTCATCTCCAAAATGATCGGTAACCTTCCTGACGAGGAGCTTCTTCTGATCCTGGTTAACATCAGTTACAGCTTTCAGCACTCTTAATTCAACACCATTCTCAATAGCTGTTTTCTGGAGCGCTCTGATATCCTTGGGAAAGCAGGAACCGCCGAATCCGGCTCCGGGGAATAGAAAACTGGATCCAATCCTTCTGTCTGAACCGATCCCGACTCTTATATCATGAACATCGGCACCAACCGAATCGCACATATTTGCGATCTCGTTCATGAAGGATATCCTGGTAGCAAGCAGACTGTTAGCGACGTACTTCGTCATCTCGGCACTTCTTTTACTCATGACGAGAACAGGATTATTTGTCCTGACGAAAGGAGAGTACAGCTCCTTCAATGTTTCCGCTACTTCGGGGGAATCGGTCCCGATCACTACTCGATCAGGTTTCATGAAATCATCTATCGCCGAGCCCTCCTTCAGGAATTCAGGATTGCTCACAACAAAAACTTCATGATCGGTTCCTTTTTTTATCTGCTCCGTAACAATGTCCGCAGTACCGACAGGTACAGTGCTCTTATTAATCACTATTCTGGATCCATCCATGTGCTTCGCTATGTCAGAAGCAACTGCAAGCACATGCTTAAGATCGGCTGAACCATCCTCATCAGATGGAGTGCCAACAGCTATAAAAATGATGGAACTCTTTCTAACAGCCACTGCGATATCAGTTGTAAAAGTGAGACGATTCTCAACGGTGTTACGCTCAATCATTGGTTTAAGGCCTGGCTCATATATAGGTATGATACCGTTATTAAGATCTTCTATCTTCGCTTCATTGTTATCCACACATATGACATCATTACCCATCTCCGAAAGACAGGTTGCAGCAACAAGTCCAACGTAACCGCTTCCAACAACCGCAATATGCATCTTTCCTCCAGTTAGTTACTGTTGTGTTAAGGGGCTATAGAACCATACAAAAGAATAACGTCCGCAAATCAGGATAATTTACAGATTCTTTTGTCACCTTTTCTCAAAGTCCAGCCCCGACTATCAAAGAACTCTGCCCATTTAAGCGCGATTTTTCTTGAAACACCAAGAAAATCTCTCAATTCTCCAAGAGAGAAACCGTTTTCTCCAAAGCTTTCTATAAGTTTTACGATCAAAGTTCCAGCCCGCTCAGATGTTACCAGTACACCTCCGTCAAGTTCACATAGTATTCCACGCTCGGTAAGAGCCACTGCGAGTGCGGAATTCTCTAATTCCCCAGCGCTGACACCCGTGTTCTCACCTGTTTCAACCCTGGATATCATGTCATCAACAGCCTCCAGGTAGTCAGAGGGGATTTCCCTGCTGTGACGGGAAAGGGCATACCATTCATCTCTTTTCTCAAGTTCGGAGGATTCAATCAGCTTGTTCAGCACTGCCTTGCAAAACCACTGGGGATATTCCTTCAGAATTCGAGACGGTGCTGTAAGCCGCAATCCGGGACTGATAGGATTCGTTTTATAGTGACTGGCAAAACTTGAGACAAGCCTCGCGCTGGCGCAATCGAACTGACTTTTTGTAACCGCCCGGTGGGCTGAACTTTCATCAATAAGTTCAATCTTACCTTTCGCAGCCATTTCAAGCAACGTATTCATAATATCATCCGCAGGAAGAGAAGTGCTTTTTTCTGCACCCCTAAGCGTAATACCCTCGACACCGGAATGTTCAAGCATCTCTTCAAGAAGGCTCTCGGTATCACCCGATTCCAATGCCATTAAATGAGAGGTTCGCTCAGGTGCATATTTCTTCCGAACTTTGCGCGTACCACCTTCAAGAATCCTGCCCCCTCCGATAGTGATGCTCGGAGAATAGTTTCTTACAACAAACCTGTCACCAGGAAGGGCAACAACCGGTGTTTCAAGCTGAAAATGCACATATCCTGACGTTCCAGGGTTGATAATTTCGGACCCGACAGGAACCGCGCGAGCCATTACCTCCGCAGTTCCAGTATGCAGCCTTACACGCTGATACTTCTTGAGCGGCTTTGCTGTTTCAAGAAGAGTCAGGGTGGTATCAAGACTCCCTTTCACCTGAAGATATCCGGGTTCTGCAACACAAGATCCTCTTAAAACATCATGTTTCTCCAGACCTACAAGATTGAGAGCGATCCTGTCTCCCGCTACTCCAGTCGAAACATCCTTATTCGCATTTACCCTCATCTCACGTACTCGATATTTTCCACCACCGGGCTGCAGCTCAAGCTCATCACCAACCGAAACGCAGCCTGAGACAGCCGTCCCTCCGATGATCGTTCCAAATCCTTCAAGCACGAATACTCTGTCTATATCCAGCCTGAATCTTCCTTCCGAGTATCTCTGGCCCTTATCTTCCGCAAGCTGGACAAGAACTTTCCTGAGCTCCTCCATTCCAATGCCTGTTATTGAAGATACTCTGTATACAGGTGTTCCGCTGAACACCGAATCTTCGAAATATTCCTCGATCTCGGATTCAACCAGTTCCTGCATTTCATCATCAACCAGATCGCACTTTGTCAGAGCGACTATACCCTTCTCCACTCCAAGAAGTTTAAGAATATCGAGGTGCTCTCTTGTCTGAGGCATTATTCCCTCATCGGCTGCGACAACCAGGAGGAAACAGTCAACTGTAGCTGTTCCAGCTACCATCTGCCGTATGAATTTCTCGTGTCCGGGTACGTCAATAAAGGAGATAATGCCACCATTCGGAGTGGGCATGAACACATACCCGAGCTCAATGGTGATACCTCTCTCCTTTTCTTCTTTCAGTCTGTCAGGATCGCTTCCCGTCAGATATTTGACAAGCTGGCTCTTTCCATGATCAATATGGCCGGCGGTACCTACTATTACTCCCATAATTCCTGCAATGCTGAGTTCACAAGTGATGCAAGCATATCCATCTCACCCGGCTGAAGCGTTCTCATATCCAGTTTGATAAGACCATCTTCAATTCTAGAGGCAACCGCCGGGTTTCCAAGCCTGAGTTTCCTGGCAAGAACCTCATTATCCGGGCTGCCAAGCCCCACACCTGCTGATGGAATGGCATAATCCGGAAGTGATCCGCTTCCCACATAACTATCAGTTTCCAGAATCGATGCGGAACATGAATCGGGCAGTATCAGAAGAGTGAGGAACTGCTCAGCCATCGAACGGAGTTCAGCAACATCAGCCGCGAACATTCTGTAAAGAGGATGATTGGCTGTAATGTAATCAATACTCTCCCTGAACAGCATAAGAGAAGCTTCCAGCGCGGCGATTGTTAGTTTCCCTACTCTGAGAGCCCTGGCAAGAGGATGTTTCTTGATCTTCTGAATGTATTCTCTGCTTCCTGTGATTATTCCAGCCTGGGGGCCGCCTATAAGCTTATCCCCCGAACTTGTTACAACCGCTGCTCCGGCTTCGATACTGCTTTGTACAGTTGGTTCTGAAGGGAGACCAAAATTCGAAAGATCAATGTAGGAACCAGCGCCCAGATCATCCACAACGGGAATACCGAATTCCTCTCCAAGTTCAACCAGCTGTTCAAGGGGAACCTCTCCGGTAAACCCCCTTATTCTGTAATTGGAGGGGTGAACACGCAGGATTATCGCTGTATTTTCATTAATCGCGCTGCGGTAATCCCGCAGATGGGTTCTGTTGGTGCAGCCCACCTCACGCATGCGGGCACCACTCTGTTTCATCACGTCCGGAATCCTGAAGGAGCCTCCGATCTCAACCAGCTGCCCCCTGGATACTATTACTTCCCTTCCGCTTGCAAGGGCTGACAGTACAAGAAGAGTAGCTCCAGCGTTATTGTTAGCGATCGTTGCCGCTTCTGAACCCGCAAGTTCACATATGAGCCGCTCCGTATGTATGTCGCGGTGTCCCCTTCTTCCAGTTTCGCAGTCCCACTGGAGAACACTGTATCCAGAAGCAATTCTACTGACCGCTTCCACAGCGCCCTCGGGCATACATGCTCTTCCAAGAGCTGTATGAAGAATTACTCCGGTAGCGTTAATTACATTCTTCATGCTTGAACTGGTAATTCGATCGAGTTCGATAAGTACTTTTTCCTGAAGCTTCTCGGAAGTCTCTGGTTTCTTCCCTTCAAGGATTCCAGCCCTTTCGTTCTCGAGTACGTTTCTGCAGGCCATGAGGATAGTTGCCGGGGTTCCGCTCCCGCCTGACATTTCCTCCACAAGTTCGTGTACAGCAGGTAATTTTCTCAATAGTTCATTGAGTTCTAAATCCTTCATACCTGTCAATCCCTATCATGCTGATAGGATTTCGCACCTATCATGTTAATTGAATTCTTAGGGCACTTTGGAAGGCATAAACCGCAGCCAATACAGCTGTCAGTTTCCACAACATGTCTTTCCTTAAGTTCTCCTGTGATTGCATTCACCGGGCAGACTTTTGTGCACAGTGTGCATCCTATACAGCTGCTGTCTATGTACGCCTTTGGCCTTGCAGGAGCATAATCGAGTATGGCGCCAGTTGGGCATTCCGAAGCGCAAAGACCACAATTGATGCATTTCACAGAATCGATTACCGCCAGGAAATCGTCAACGACTATTGCATCCACCGGACATGCCTTTTCACATTTCTTGCATCCTATGCACGCCATGGTGCAGGCTTTTCTTGCAAAAGCCCCCTTATCAAGGCTGGAACAGGCTACAACAACTTCGCGATTCACAGGCCACAGTTCTATGATATTCTTGGGGCAGACTTCAATACATTTACCGCATCCGGTACAGGCGATCTTATCAACTACAGGTATGCCGTTCTCTCCCATTTCAATGGCATCGAAGGGACAGACGATTACACAGTCACCGAACCCGAGGCAGCCGTAGGAGCATGTTTTCTGTCCCCCCATGATCATCGCGGCGGAGACGCAATCAGCTGGACCGTGATATTCAAACTCGTCCCTCGCAGAGTGGCCACCGTTGCAATGGACAAGAGCTATCAGCCTTACACTGTCGGATATTTCCCCTCCAACCGCATCGGCGATCTGCTGGTTTATTTCAGCGCTTGCGGCCAGACATCCATCCGCGGGAGCATCACCCTTAACCACAGCCTCAGCGAATTGCATACAGCCCGGATAATTGCATCCACCGCAGTTGGCTCCGGGAAGCAGGCTGTTGACCTTTTCGACAAGAGGATCCCTCTCTACCGCTAGTTTCTTCGCAGCAAAGGCCAGCCCCAGTCCAAAGATAAGCCCCATTAACCCGAGTACGACAGCCGGATTGCCTATAGATTCAACAAGAGATTCTTCTCCTGAAATAAGTATTACATGAATAAGTATCAGAGTGTTCATCTCATCCCCCCAGTCCTGCAAAGCCGAGGAATGCGATGGACATTATACCGGCTACAAGAAATGCGACAGGTTTCCCCTTCATTGCTGGAGGGACATCTGCCATTTCAAGTCTCTGCCGAAGTCCGGCCATAAGGATGAGGGCAAGCGTAAAGCCGATTCCGGCTGCTATCGCATTGATCAGCGAGTATCCAAGGCTGTACTTCTCATCGATATTGAGCACGGCAACTCCCAGTATTGCGCAATTGGTTGTGATCAGCGGCAGGAAGATTCCAAGAGCACTATAGAGAGCAGGACTGAATTTCTGCAGTATCATCTCCACCAGCTGCACAAGGGATGCTATTATCAGTATGAATGCGATGGTGCTGAGGTAGGTCAGTCCCATCGGAACCAGAAGAAGATTGTAAGCAACCCAGGATCCCAGTGTCGCGAGGGTCATTACAAAGATAACCGCTGCTCCCATACCGATTGCGGAATCCAGCTGTTTGGATACTCCGAGGAAGGGGCAGATACCCAGAAATCTTGCCAGCACGAAGTTGTTAACAAAGATAGAGGCTATGATTATGGCCATCATCTTTCCAAGATCGAACCCCTGGCTGCCGGAATCTGGTGTCGCCAGAAGGACTGAAAGCAGTACTGTAGGATTCATTACTGACGACCTCCTTTACGCTTTTCGAGGATGTTGAAAAATCCCAGTATAAAACTCAGCAGGATGAACGCTCCCGGAGCGAGTATCGCTATAAGAAGCGGCTGATTCTGGTAAGCGGAGCCAAGAATGTTGATATTCAGCAATGTTCCGTTTCCAAGCAGCTCTCGGAATGAAGCCAGAATAACCATGGCCAAAGTAAATCCTATACCCATTCCAACTGCGTCGGCAACCGAGTTGAGAACAGGATGCCTGTTTGCGAACCCCTCTGCCCGGCCGAGTATTATGCAGTTAACAACAATTAGCGGAATGAATATTCCAAGGCTTCTGTGAAGGTCGGGAAGGTATGCGTTCATGACCATATCAACAAGAGTAACGAAAGTAGCAATTATCACGATGTAACATGGAATCCTGACCTTTGACGGAATGATGTTCCGGAAAAGTGATACCAGAAAATTGGAGCAGATCAGTACGAAGGTTGCAGCGGCTCCCATCCCAAGAGCGTTCTCAACCGAAGTCGTCACCGCAAGGAAGGGACACATGCCCAGAACAAGTCGAAAAACCGGGTTCTCGCGATAAATTCCTTTAGTCAGATCCTTAATGAGAGTCATTGCACACCTCCTTCCGTATCTGAACAGAAAAGCCCGGCATCACTCATCGCTTCAAGACCGTTCCTGATCGAATTAGTCACAGTTCTTGAAGTGATGGTGCAGCCGGTCATGGCATCTATTCCGCCTCCATCCTTTGTGAGAAGGCACTCGGGTGCAGTCAATCCGTTTAACTTCGAAATGAGTTTGGCGGGATTGACGATATTTGCTCCGAGACCCGGAGTCTCCTGCTGATAAAGGATCATGGTATTTGAAATAACTCCCTCAAGCTCAACGGCCACCATAGTCTGCACTGTGCTTGAATAGCCCTTTCCAAAAGCGATGAATACGTAACCAATCCGGGAAGTATCAGGCGGCACTGAGATTCGAACGATACTCAGTGTATTGTCGCTTGAAGCATAGGGATTTTCCAATCCGGCGATGGAAAGAGAATCGAAGGCAAGGCTGTCTCCAGGGCTGAGGCTTGCAGAAACTTCGGTCATTGCTTTCTGTTTTGCAAGTTCCTTCTGAATCGCGATAATCGGTGCTGTCCTGCTGTTAACGAGCCCCAGTGCCATTGCGGCTACGAGGGTGACAAGCATCAGAATCAGACCGACTTTTAACATCTCAGCCATTCTTTTTCACCTCCCCGAAGACCTTGGGTAAGGTAAGTTTATCTATTAGCGGAGTGACCAGGTTCATAAGAAGGATGGAGTACGAACATCCCTCAGGATAACCGCCCCATCTTCTGATCACCATTGTCAGCAGCCCGGCGCCTATACCGAATATGATTCTTCCCTTTGGAGTCACCGGGGTTGTCACCATATCGGAAACCATGAAAATTCCACCGAGGATAACTCCGCCGGCAAGAACATGGAAGAGAGGATCTCCGTTGAACCACCCGCTTCCGCCGAACACCCAGGCCAGGACAGCAACAGTCCCAAGGTAGCTGATAGGAAGCCTTAGTTCAAGTACTCCCCTTATAATAAGGTAGATAGCTCCAACCAGAAGAAGAATTACCGATGTTTCTCCAAGGCAGCCTCCACTTCTCCCGACCAGCAGATTCATATACGTGGATTTGCAGGAGAGTGCACTCCGAATACCCTCAGCCCTCTCCTCAAGGCTTGCAGCCTCCGCGGTATTCCCTTCATTGCGGGCATTTACCGCACTCGCATCCAAATCAAAGGTCTGCTTGAGAACGTTCAGCGGGGTAGCCCCGGAGATGGCGTCAGCCATCGGGATTGTGCTCATTTCTTCCGCAACAATACCGCTTGTCCCCCAGGTATTGTCAGCACTACTGTTCCAGGCTTCCGGCGCAGCCCATCCCGCTGTCATAAGAATGGGAAAACTGGCCATCAGGAAAGCCCTTCCAAGCAGGGCAGGATTAACAATATTATGTCCCAGGCCTCCAAAAGCCTGTTTGCCGACTACTATGGCAAAAGCGGTACCTAAAACAGGAAGCCACAACGGAACCCCCGATGGAAGATTGTATGCAAGGAGCATACCCGTTACAATAGCACTGCCATCAAGGGCGAAGCTCACCGGCCTCTTCATGAACTTGAGGCATAGATACTCAGCTGCTACTGCAGTCGCGGCACTCAGGAATACAATCAGAAGCGCTCTGGGCCCGAAGAACCAGGTTGCAGCAGCCAGTGCGGGAAGAAGCGCAATAACCACATCGAACATGATCTTTCGCGTTGTCTGAGATGCACCCACATGAGGTGACATCGCAAGCTCAAATCGTCTGGTCGCCATTTATGCCTCCCTTCCCTTGTTGGCCCTGATAGCGTCCTGAGCCTTCTTTATGTAATGAACAAGATAGCGACCAGCGGGGCAGACGTAACTGCAGGTTCCGCACGCCATGCAGTTCAGCGCACCGAAATCCCCGGCAAGTTTCCATTTTTCATTCTCAGCTGCAAGGGCTATCAGGTTGGGTGTAAGCCTCAAAGGACAGACATCCACGCACTTGCCGCAACGGATGCAGGGGCTCTCATCAACATCCCTTACTTCATCATCGGTAAGTGCCAGAACACCACTGGTTCCTTTCGTTACAGGCACACCATCAGTGTAAAGGGACATGCCCATCATGGGGCCACCACTTATAAGCCTTTTAACATCTTCGGTGTAGCCGCCGGATTTCCCGATAAGGTCCGAGAAAAGGGTTCCAACGCAGGCATCGTAATTGGCAGGGGAGATAACACCTCTTCCAGTCAGGGTAATAATCCTGCGAAGGGAAGGTTCACCATCCCTTACCGCCTTAGCTACAGCAGCAGCAGTACCCACGTTCTGAACCACAACTCCAACATCAAGCGGAAGCCCCCCTGCGGGAACCTCCCGGCCGGTGGCAGCATCAATAAGCTGCTTCTCAGCCCCCTGAGGATAGCTTACTTTCAATGGAAGAACGGAGATGCCCTTTTCGTCCATTAGCTTGATCGCATCGGGCTTGTTGATCTCGATACCTAAAAGACAGTTCTCAACACCGAGTGTGTAAGCAAGTATTTCCATTCCGAGAATAATGTCATCGGGATTCTCCAGCATCAGCCTGTGATCGGCGGTAAGGTAGGGTTCACATTCTATACCGTTTATTATGAGAGTATCGATATTCTTATCGGGGGGTGGAGAAAGCTTCACATAAGTAGGAAAACTGGCTCCTCCCATACCGCAGATACCGGCCAGCTTGACTCGTTCAATTATCTCAGCAGGAGAGTGACTGCTGTAATCATCCCACTTCTCAAAAACCTGGCCTCCATCCTCGGATTCAGTCTCGATGACCACACAGGGACCAGTTCTTCTGTGAGGCATTGGAAAATTCTCGATAGATTTCACAGTGCCGTTCACAGGTGAATGTGTAGGCAGACTGATAAAACCACTCTGAGAACCGATCTCCTGTCCCCTTATGACCTTATCTCCTTTTGAGACCGCAGGTTTGGAAGGAACTCCCATATGCTGACATAAAGGCACCCATACCGTTTCAGGAGCAGGCAATCTGTTAATCGGCTGCTTCGATGATAGATCTTTGTTACCCGGAGGATGAATCCCCCCCTTGAATGATCTGGCTTTGATCATAAGCCTCCCCGGTTTCATAATTTCGCCATGCAGAGATGTGCTCTCGGCTACTCTTTCAGTAATTTATCGAGTTCTTCCTTGAACTGTGAAACATCCTTGAATTTCCTGTATACACTGGCAAATCTGACGTAAGCAACCTGATCAACCTCATGGAGTAATTCCATCACATATTCACCAATGAATTTCACGGTAACTTCCGTGGTGTACTCTTCGGTAACCCGTGCAATTATCCGGTCAACCAGATCATGCAGATCTTCAGCGGCAACAGGCCTCTTCTCGCACGCTCTATCTATACCCTTCTCAAGCTTCTTCCGATCAAAAGGCTCCCTCCTGCCGTCGTTCTTCACAACAACTGGAAAGGACCTTTCGACATACTCGTAAGTTGTGAATCTATATCCGCATTCAGCGCACTCCCGCCTTCGCCGGGTGGCCTCTCCATCCCTTACTGAACGTGAATCTATTACTCGGTCATCCACGCTTGAGCATCTGGGACACTTCATCCATGCGCTCCAAACATCGTTGCATAAGTACAGAATTCAATCCTGTCGGACTGTACAAGTACCCAGAATCATAGTAAATATCCTTGACGAGGTACACCGTTATCAATAGAATCAGCGGGCTTCGTTGGTGGGAGTAGTTCAGTTGGTAGAGCCCCTGATTGTGGTTCAGGTGGTCGCCGGTTCAAGTCCGGTCTCCCACCCCAAATGCGCCTCTAGCTCAATTGGCAGAGCAACGGACTCTTAATCCGTAGGTTCCGGGTTCGATTCCCGGGGGGCGTACCAGAATATTAAGCCGCTGGGCCACGCGCATCGCGGCACCACAGACATAAAAAAGGTT
>JAUWSQ010000015.1 GCA_030609965.1 Candidatus Fermentibacterota bacterium | reverse complement strand
GCAGCAGAAATGTCAGTACCCGGCACCCCGCTAACCTGGATTGTTCGTAAGCTTTAGTTTCGAAATATGACCTTTGTTCCTCGGCAGGACGTAATTCTTCTCTTGTAACTGTTCCGCTTTTAAAGGATCAATCCATGCCCCGTGTATGCCCCGAGATTTCAGGCAGATTCAGCAATGAAATATCCAAGTGCTGATAAGAAACACTGATATATCTGAGTCTGAGGTTTTACTCAGAAGTTTCAAGAACACGGGATAGTGCGTTATTGTCAGATAGGTACATCTTCTTTATCAGTACAGCGATTGCTCCTAGAGTACCTATCGTCATAAGGATGGATTCCTCCGGTCCGAAAGCTCCCCAGGGCGGGTGATCCGTTGTCCTGAAGATCGTAGGCAGAAGTTCATGGCCGCTTACATTCCATCCGAAAACCATTCCGGTTGCAAGGTTCCACAGCCAGTGCACCAGTATCGGGTAAAGCAGGCCGTCAGTTAGAAGCCTCAGAATACCGAACAGAACTCCGGCCAGGAAAATGTTCACAATACCCGATAGTACAGCATGACAGTTGCCAAGGTGCAGCATGGCGAATACAAGCGAGGAAAGCAGCAGTCCTGTGATCCTGCTCCTTCTGAGACCGAGCGCATCCATCATGAAACCCCTGCAGACGATCTCTTCCGATGCAGCCAGGAGGAACAGTGACGCTGCGAACAGAAACCATCCTGAAGTGATACCGGCGTATTGCAGACCTGATCGAAGGGCAATGATTACAAAGGGAATGAGCAGAACCGCAGAAGCTGCTGCTGCTATCCTGCCGTTCACCCTTCCGAACCATCCGGCAACCCGGGGGACAATTCTCCAGAAGGGAAACAATACAACCAATGCAATAAAACTTAATATTGCCCAGTTCGGGATATTGGATTCTTCCAGACCAAGAATGCCTGAAAGGAATCCTTGAGTTAATCCCCAGAGGAGAAAACCCGCCAGAGTTATGCCAAGTCTTACTAAAGGTCTGGCAAACGACGGGCATCGCCACTCGAGAAAGGCAGTCCTGCCATGCATTTTCACGAAATGACCGACCTGTACACTTCCATGGTCTCTCTCGCTGCCCTTGCCCAGGAGAAACAGGAAGCCCGTTCCAAACCCCTTCTCATGTATTCCTCCCTCTTATCCGGAGATTCAGCCAGGAGTATCATGGACTCCTTCAGCGCAGTTGTATTACGGGGATCAACGAGAATGGCCGCCTCACCGGCGATCTCCGGTATGCAGGAGAGATCTGAAGCTATTACGGGACAGCCGCTCTGCATGGCTTCAAGGACCGGCAGCCCGAAGCCTTCATCAAGGGTTGGAAACACGAATGCAAGGGCAGAGGAATAAAGGTTATAGAGGTCTTCCTGGGGTACGTCCCGCAGGTATACTATCCCCTTCCCTTCCAGGAGGTGGCAGTAACGCTCCCTGAAATCCTCGATATCCGGTGGTCGGCCTGAAAGAACAAGCGCGAGAAGGTTTCTGGATCTGATCCCTTCATGGAGTTCCAGGTAGGAATCTATCAACCCGGTAATATTCTTTCGAGGATCAACTCTTCCAACGAAGATGAAGTATGGATGTTCATCCAGACCGTAGTGTTTGAGTATTTCCACGTTCCTGCCGCGTGGATGGAATGCATCCGAAGCAGCCTCGGGTACCGGAATAACGGGACAGGTGGATTCGGGGAAGTATTCCTGAAGGCTTTTATGCACGTAAGCTGAAGGTGTAATCACAGCTCTGGCCTTCTCAAGTATTACAGGCATTCTCTTCAGATAGAAACGCCTCAGTCCGGAACCCTTGAATTCATCCAGAGTAATTGGAAATATGTCATGCACCGTAGTAACGAATTTTCGTGGCAGCACCAGAGATCCAAAAGGATCTGTCAGGTGTACTATATCAAGTTTACACGATGATACTCGCCAGAGGATTCCGCTCAGGAATTTCGTGATAAAGGAAAAACCATTCCCCAGCATGTTCCTGTGGGGAACAGCTTTGCGTACAGTTACATTCGGAAGGTTTTTGAAAAGCTCTTCAAGTTTTCTCTTTTTCGAACCGCTGAAAGTCGAAAGCAATACAAAACTGTCATCTGAATACTCTTCCGCAAGACCTCTTATCAGTTCCCTGGCGTACGTCTTTATCCCGCCATGACCAAGGATATTAGTAGCGTCGAATCCGACATTCATACGGGACCTTCTGCTGTCAATTCTGTTGTGGAACCGCTTTTAATATATCCATGAAGCTCTCTGCTTTCAGGCTTGCTCCACCCACCAGTGCTCCGTTGATCGATGGCATGGAAAGTATTTCAGCAGCGTTATCAGGTTTTACACTTCCACCGTACTGTATCCTTGTGTTATCTGCGAAATCATTACTCAATATACCGGCAACCCACTCCCTTATCAGCGAGTGCATCCGTTCGGCTTCATCCGGAGTTGCAGTGAGACCGGTGCCGATTGCCCATACCGGTTCGTAAGCGATCACAAAGTTCTCGGGGGAAACGTATTTTTGATCTTTCAGGGCAAATTCAATCTGTCTTTTTACGACTTCTTCCGTCCTGCCGGCATCCCTCTCCTCCAGGAGTTCACCAACGCAGAGAATGCCGCGAAGCCCGCTCTGCAGGCCAGCCTGTAACTTTCTCCTGACGATTTCATCGGTCTCCCCGATAACGTGCCTCCGTTCGCTGTGACCGGCGAGGAACCAGGAAGCTCCGGCATCCAGAAGCAAAGAAGGACTGATTTCTCCGGTAAATGCACCCTTTTCAAGCCAGAAAATATCCTGTCCACCCGTTTCGATACCGCAATCGGCTGCGGCATCCGCCATCACGGGGAGAAGTGTGAAAGGCGGGAAAAGGACTATTTCCGATGACACCGATCCTGATCCGAGTCTTTTCATTTCACTCAGAAATTCAAGAGCAGCCTGCCTGGAACCGTTCATCTTCTAGTTTCCTCCGATGATCTGCGTCACTGTTTACCCCCCCCCAGCAAGACAAGGGCAGGCAGCACCGCACCCTGAAGAAGTTTCAAAGATGCACCGCCTCCGGTGGAAACGAAGGTTATTTTGTCCTCCAACCCTGCTTCCACAACAGCACGCACAGAATCACCGCCGCCGACAACCGTGACCGTGCCGTTACCGGTGACTTCAGAAAGAATCATGGCGATACCTCTTGTGCCATCGTCAAATGGTGGAATTTCAAATACTCCCATAGGCCCGTTCCAGACGACTGTACTGCTTTTTCTGATAATCTTTCCGAACTCCTCTACCGTGCGGGGTCCTATGTCCAGTCCGGCCATATTGTCAGGTATTGCATCTGCCCGGACAGTCTGAGCCAGATCGGGTCTGCCCGCAGAAGGCGCAATCACTATATCAGCAGGAAGGTGTATATCCACACCTTGTTCCTCAGCATCATTGAATAATTTCCTTGCTGCCCCAAGCCTGTCACGTTCCAGAAGGCTTGTCCCTATGTTCAGGCCCATCTCCTTCATGAAGGTAAAAGCCATTGCTCCGCCAATCATCAGATTATCGAGCCGGGGAAGAAGATTCTCTATGACAGGGATCTTATCGGAGACCTTCGCGCCGCCGATCAGGAGAGAGAACGGCCTGGCTGGAGATGAAAGCATCTCCACGAAAACCTTCAGTTCCTTCTGTACGAGAAGTCCTATGTAACCTCCTCTTAAAACTCTGGGTACTCCGGTCAGGGATGCATGGGATCTGTGAATCGTGCCGAACGCGTCATTAACGTATATATCTGAGTTGGATGCAAGCTTCCTGGCGAAATCGATATCATCCTCTTTCTCTTCCGGATGAAAACGGAGGTTCTCGAGTAGGAGAATACCACCCGGTTCAAGAGAGGCAGCGAGGGTATTCACTCTCGCCCCGATACAGTCAGGGGCGAAAGACACTTTCTTCCCGAGGAGCTCAGCAAGCCTGTCCGCAACTGGTGCCAGCGACAGTTCCGGATGTATTGTCCCGCCGGGTCTGCCCAGGTGGCTTGCAATAATCAGTGAAGCTCCGTGATCGAGCAGATAGGTTATCGTGGGGATGATCGCTCTTATCCTGGTATCGTCTGCAATCCTGCCATCCTCGATGGGAACATTAAGGTCCGTTCTGAGAAAAACCTTTCTGCCCCTGAGCTCAGCATCTTCCAGTACGGGATATTTCACAGCCCGACTTCGATCATATACCGCATGAAGTCCACCATTCTGGCCGCGTAACCGAATTCGTTGTCGTACCAGGACAGTATCTTCACCATTCTTGAACCCATCGTTTTTGTTACAAGGGAATCGAAGATCGAGCTGTAGGGATTGCCTATTATATCGCTTGATACAAGGGGTTCTGTGGAGTACTGCAGTACTCCTTTCAGACTGGTTTCTGAAGCTTTCAGCATTGCGCTGTTCACCGAATCAACAGTAGCATCGCTTCGCAATTCGCATACCAGATCTACCAGCGATCCGTCCTTAACGGGAACTCTAACGGCTATACCGTCAAGCTTACCGCTGAGCTCGGGAATCACAAGTGCCACAGCTGCGGCAGCACCGGTGGTTGTTGGAATGATATTAACAGCTGCAGCGCGTGCGCGCCTCAGATCTTTATGCGGCAGATCAAGAATTTTCTGATCGTTAGTGTAGGCATGGATCGTTGTCATGATTCCGTTTTCAATACCGAATGTATCATTCAGGACTTTTGCAACCGGTGCCAGGCAGTTGGTCGTGCAGCTGGCGGTGGAAATCACTTCATCCTTCAGGGGATTGTAAAGTGTATGATTCACACCATAAACAACTGTGAGATCAGCTCCTGGTTTCCCCTTCGCGGGGGCACTGAGAACAACTTTCTTCGCTCCGGACTCAATATGCAGCATCGCCTTTTCCCTTGTCCGGAAAAAGCCTGTGGACTCTATAACTATTTCTATACCGAGTTCCTTCCAGGGGAGCTTTGAAGGATCGGGCTGAGAGAGAACCCTGAAACTGTCACGGCCTGCATGGATAATGTCTCCGTCTACTTCAACGTCACCGGGAAACCGGCCGTGCACCGAATCGTATTTCAGAAGATGCGCAAGAGTCGCAGGATCTGTCAGATCATTTACAGCAACGATATCGATGCTGTTATCATTAAGTGTCTGCCTGTAAACAAGCCTTCCAATTCTTCCAAATCCATTAATCGCGACTTTAACCGCCATTTCAAACCTCCGTTATCCGAAGAAGAGTTTTGCAGCTTCATACTGCTCGACTGGTACAGTTTTCAGTGTTCCGACCGCTTTCTCAAGTTCAACGGCTACCAATTCAGTACCATGGAGAGCCGCCATTTTTCCGAACATTCCCTGTTCTGCCATTTCAACAGCTTTGACTCCCAGTCTTGTTCCCAGTACGCGATCAAATGCTGTCGGACTGCCGCCCCGCTGAACATGGCCCAGAACTACATGTCTTGTTTCCAGATCGGTTCTGTCGGCGATTTCATTCTTGAGTACTTCACCGATACCGATTCCAGTACCGAGCTGGACATGACCAAAGGCATCCTTCTCCGCCGAATGCATAACATGTCTCTGCAGCTTGGGATCAATGGCTCCCTCAGCCACGGCGACGATTGCATACCTGTTGCCTTCCCTGTAACGTTTTTTCAGGAGTTCACAAACTTCGTTAGTGTCAAACTCCTGTTCTGGAATAAGAATGACATGGGCACCACCGGCCATTCCCGCATGAAGGGCCAGCCACCCGGCATGACGTCCCATGATCTCCACTACGATAATCCTTTCATGGCTTCGAGCAGTGGTGTGAAGCATATCAAGGGCTTTCATAACGTAGTTGATTGCGGTATCAAAACCGAAGGTAAAATCGGTAGCGCTAAGGTCGTTATCTATTGTCTTTGGAATACCGATGACAGAAAGCCCTTCAGTGTTCAACCTGCTGGCAACACCGAGAGTGTCTTCTCCGCCTATCGCTATCAGGCAGTCAAGCTTTCTGTCTTCACAGGTTTTCTTAATCCCTTCAAACCCGTTCTCAATCTTGAATGGATTCGTTCTGGATGAAAGCAGTATAGTACCGCCCTCCATGTGTATATCCCTGACCATATCAAGATCCAGAGTAATCGCATCGTTCTCAATGGCACCTTTCCAGCCTCTCAAAAAACCGGTTATCATGTGATCCCGCGACTTCCCTTTAACAGTAATACCCCTGATAACAGCGTTCAACCCAGGAGCATCTCCACCGCCCGTAAGCAAACCAATGTGCATATTAATTTCCTCTGTTTTCAGAATATTCGTGAGCTATCCTTCTGAGCAATTTTTTTGCTAGTTCCATCAGTTCTGGAATTGAAAGAGACTGTCCTCCATCTGAAAGCGCCTTGTCAGGATCAGGATGTACTTCCAGCATAATGCCGTCAGCCCCTGCCGCGAGCCCTGCCAGGGACAGAGGTTCCAGAAGGTCCCTCCTTCCCGAAGCATGGCACGGATCTACAATTACCGGATATCCACCAAGCATTCTTGCCAGCGGGACAGCCGAAATGTCCAAAGTATTCCTTGTCCATGGTTCAAAGGTCCTTATTCCCCTTTCACAGAGAACCACCCTGTCATTTCCCTCCTTGACCAGATACTCAGCAGCCAGAAGCCACTCCTCGATCGTGGCCATGAATCCTCTTTTCAGAAGTATCGGTTTCTCGGTTCTTCCAAGGGCGGAGAGAAGTGGGAAGTTGTGCATGTTCCTCGCTCCAACCTGGATCATATCGATGTGCCTCACGGCATGTTCTATCTGATCTACCGCCATGACTTCACTGACCACCGGAATATTGAATTCCCTTCTAACCTGATCCAGCATTTCAAAACCTTCAATACCCAGACCCTGAAAGGAATAGGGAGATGTTCTGGGTTTGAAAGAACCACCTCTTAATATGGAAACACCCGCCCCGACCACAGCAGCTGTAATCTCCCTGAGCATTTCAAAGTTCTCAACAGAACATGGACCGGCGATCAGGATGGATGATCCCTCTCCGATATGGACATTACCTACTTTTACGGGTCTTATGTCCATTTTACCTCTTCCCAAGCTCGCTGATAATGAATCTCATTAAATCTCTTATAGAACTGTCGGACACGGGACCAGCATTATGTCCCACGGCGTTATCAACCTGGTCATCCACCCATGAGGGATCAAATCCCCCTCCAATTTCGTTCATCAGTTCCGCCCTCTGGTTTATGAGCCTCACAAGCTCAACATCGGACCTTAGAAGTTCACCCCTGAAATCAGGAACGATCTCCCTGGTTCCTACCGCCTTTCTGTCTATCTTCCCGTTTGCGGTTCTCGGCAGTCCGTGAACATAATTAATGAGCCTGGGAATCTTGTGCTCATCGAGAAACTGCCGGAGAAATGCCCTCATCCCCGCAACGGTCAGCTCAGCTCCCGGCCTTGTTACAATATAAGCGGAAGGCATCTCACCGCGCGAAGGGTGATCCCTCCCGACCACGCACACGTCCACAACTGAAGGATGCTTCAGTATCGCCAGTTCAACCTCAAGTGGATAGACCTTCAGACCTGCAGCTTTTATCAGTCCTCCTCTGCGACCGAGAAAGACAAACCTGCCATTCTCCGTTCTGAACATATCACCGGTGCGATACCATCCATCAAGAAAGGCTTCTTCAGTCTGTGGTCTGTCTCCTTTATACCTGCTCACAACCCCTGATCCACAAATCCATAGTTCACCGCTGCCGCTTTCATTCATCCTGCTGCCTGACAGGTCACGAAGTTCGATCTCGTACCCATCGACAACAGCTGTGAATCCTTGAATCCCGCTCTCTCCGATCAGGACAACACCCGCCGTTTCGGTACTTCCCCATACAGGTATGAGTTCCACACCAGTTCTCTCAGTGAAATTAACCGCAAAATCCTCGGCAACATACATTCCGCCGGCTTCGGCTATTCGCACGGATTGCAGATCAGCATCAATTCTGTTCCATAGATGTGACAGGTTCATCAACTGCGTCGGGAGAGCCATGATGGCTGTTACCCCGGTTCTTGAAATAACATGAAGCAAATCCCTGGGGTACCGATGCTCGGTTAGAACAGTCTTTCCGCCAAGATATAATCCCCGCATAAAGAGTTCGTGCGGATGACCAAAAACGCCGAAGATGGAGAGGTGTACATCACTAATGGTCAGTCCCATGGTTGCCGTAACACCGTGTGTGTTCGACAGCAGCTGATAATGGGTTGTCGGCGCTACCTTTGCCTGGCCGGTGGATGCCGAAGTAACATTCAGATAGAACTCTTCATCGCCTTGCATATCAGGAACATCTACAGGATTTTCGCTGCCGCTGAAGATATCATCGTGCAGAGACAGGGTCATCTCATCCGGATGAGAACAGCAATCGGTATTATCCCATGTAAGGACCAGGCGGTCAGACCATCTGCCGAAAACCCGCATCCTTTCCTGTGCCGGCCAGTCGGGATTCAGCGAAACGAATTTCGCTCCAAGCATGGAAACCGCAGTGAAAGTGATGGGAAGAAAGGCGGATCGCTGCGATACAACTCCCACAACGTGTTCCTGCTGAACTCCAGCTTTCTGAAGCAGAGATGCAACATGACACGATACGCGCCACCAGTCGGCAAAACTAAGTTTCCGCTGGTCGTCTTCAAGGGCAACAGCATCAGGTGTGCCTGCTGCCCGTTTCTCCAGAAGCTCGTGAACCGTCCCCGGCATCTATTCCTTTTTCTCTCCACATTCGGGGCAGAATTTTGAGTCTGCAGGAACATCCGCACCGCATTTGGAGCATGGTTCTCCGGTTACGATCTTGCCTCCGCATTCGGGGCAGAATTTTATTCCGGGTGCTATTACATTACCGCATTCTGGACATGTCAAGCCAAGGGGTTTGCCGCATTCGGAACAGAATTTCCCGGGAGCAACATTCTTCCCGCACGCAGGACATGCTACCAGGGCAGCAGCTTCGGGAGCGCTCTGACCGCCTCCCGCCATAGTCTGGCCCATCATGTTGGCCATTGTCATACCCATTCCAAGCCCGGCACCCATACCGACGCCGGCGCCGGCTGCTCCGCCGCCGCCTTCATTAGCAGCTGCATCGCCCATAGCGGTGGCTGTCTTGAAGCGCAGGTACTGATTCATATCGCCAAGCGCTCCCATAGCACTGCGCTCATCGATCCTTTTCTGAACCTCCTCGGGGGGTGTGATGGCCTGAACGTAGAAATCTACCATCTGTATTCCATATTTGCCGAAATCATCACCAAGTCTGGATTTAGCAAGGGTACCTATTTCATCGTAGTATTGCGCAAGATCAAATATCGTTTCAATGGTTTCTCCAAGAAGATCCGCCAGTCTTGATATTATCATGCCCTTCAGAAAACTCTCGATCTCATCGGTCGAGAATCTTCCCTCTGTTCCGACTATCTTATTGATGAAGAGATGGCTCTGTTCAACTTTCATGGAGAAGCTTCCAAAAGCCCTCAATCTCACCATTGAAAGTTCCTTGTCACGGAATATTATGGGTTCCTTGGTGCCCCATTTCATATCGGTAAAGGTCTTTTTGTTCACATAGAACATCGTTGCCCTGAACGGGGAATCCTTACCCTCGAAGAGGGTACTGACAAGACCGGTCAGGATGGGGATGTTCTCTGTAGTGATGGTGTGTCTTCCGGGGCCGAATGTATCCATCGCCTTTCCATCCCGGAAGAATATTGCGTCCTGGCTTTCTCTAACTATGACCTGGGTGCCCAGACGGAATTCGCCGGAGCCGCTCTGTGGAATCCTGTGGACTATTTCTTTTCCACTGTCATCCATCCATTCTACAATTTCAAGTTTCTTGAACATGGTCAGTTAACCTTTCTTCTGTCTAATCATTCGGAGTATTTTTTTCGAGATTGATCATGAGCTCGCTGCGCAGCGACATCTTGTTGCTGAATTCTATGAGGATCGCTACCATATTATCGATTGGTTCTGAAAGATTGGAGTCGGCAGCTGCAGCTACCGCCAGAACCTGGAAAGACTCATCAAGCTCTTCGATATTCTCCATCAGACCCACATCAAAAGCGTAAAGCTTATCCAGTTCATCCTCACGAACCTTATGCATATCGAACCAGCCCCTGTATCCTCTTGCTGCAAAACGGATCTCGTCCGTTACCCTTTCGAGCCTTTTTATAATTCTATCAAAATCGGTAATCGATTTCAGCGCAGAGGGTCCCCGCAGGCTCGCAGGTATCTCGTTTATATCGGTTCTGAGCCTCTCCAGCCTGCTTACAAGACCGGCTCGGAAAAGCTGATCGTTATCCCTCCGCTCTTCCTTGCTTTTGTAACCCTTGTATCCCGGAATGAGTCGCATGGCCTTCTCCAGAAATCCCAGATCTCTTCCCTCGCTCATGTTCTGTCCTTTCTCTGAAAGTAGCTGAACCTGTAAAACTCCATTATAAGAATAATACTAATGGATTATGTCAATCAGGTCACCTGCCGGTTGTCGATCTTATGTTGGTAAGATGACCCCTGTACGTTCTGGCGAAAAGGTGCATTCCTGTTCCATCATCTCTGCTTACGAAATATAGATATCCCTCAGTTGTATCAGGGCTGAACGCAGCATAGATGGAAGGCAACCCGGGGGAACATATCGGACCCGGAGGCAGCCCCTCATAAATATAAGTATTGTAGGGATCATCGATCTCAAGATCACTGTAGAGCAGGACTTCCTTCACCTCACCAAGAGCGTATTGAACAGTCGCACAGCTTTCAAGCTTCATTCCGCTTCTCATCCTTGAAAGGAAAACACCTGCTATTGCAGCCCTCTCCGAATCAACTCTGGCTTCCCTCTCAACGATGGAGGCGAGTATTATCGTTTCATGAAACGAAAGACCGGTATTCTCCAGGAATTCGTCGATATCTTCAGGCCATCTGACTTTTCCTGTTTCAATAATCCTGCTGAGGATTTCTTCAGCATCCAGAGTATCGGCAAATTCGTAGGTTTCGGGGAAAAGGTAACCCTCAAGGGTCGGGATACCGCTGGACCCAAGAAAAATGGAATCCGTAGAAAGGCTGTCAAGTACGATCTGCTGGATACAGGTACCCTCCGAGATAAGGTCGAGGGACTCTTTGAGGGTCAAACCGGGAGAGATGGTCACCCAGCTGGTTTCAACCGGTACAACGTCCCCTCTCGTAAGTATCCCGAGAATTGAATCGGGAGACATCGAATCATCAAACCGGTAGATACCCGCCTGCATCGAAGGTGAACCATCCATTCTGGAATACCTCCAGAGAAGGTAAAGCCTGCACCGGACAAGTCCGGAGTCGGAAAGAACCTGCGAGATCCTTCTTGCCCCCCATCCCTTCTCAACGGTGAATATGCACTCCTTTCCTTCCTGTGGCGGTCGACTGCACCATTTGAGTGCGGTAATCCCCAGAATTACAAGTGTCAGGAATATGACTGATAATATCAATACTTTACGCTTCATGGCATTCCCAGGTATCGCTTAAGAATGATCATTGCAGCGAGGGAATCTATCTTCCCGTCCCTCTGGCGATTGACCCGGGCTTCTCCCTCCGTTTCAGCAGTTGAGCAGGTTTCCCTGACAAGTTCTACAACGAATCCTATGTTCTCAAGGTAATCGGACAGTTTCTCGACTTCATCGGACAGTTCTGTAGGCTTACCGGCTGCCGTCAATGGATGACCAAGGATAATCGTTCCGGTTCCATTTTCTTTCTGAATATGCTTCAATCTGCCTGCAATGCCATTCCATGTGGTTTCGGTCAGCGGAGTAAGTGGCAGGACGATACCGGCAAGGCATATAGCAAATCCGGTTCTATTCCTGCCGTAATCCACTGCTATTTCATTCATTTCAGAAATCCCTCTTTACGAGGCTTTTATATCCTGTCCGCAAGAATACGAACGCGATGCATACTGTCAATACAGCCAGGAAGATCAAAGCCTGACTCAGCGGTTTTGCAAGTACCCGAACAGATTCTGCAATGATAAACGACCTGCGCAGAGTCAATCCCAGGACCATTACCGATACAAGGACATACCCCATAGATGCAAAAGCTGCAATTATCCCCCCCTGGCCGCTGGCAATGTTGGCTGCGCTTCCCTTTTCAAATCTGGGAAAAATCGCCCCCAGTCCTACATTTATACTTACAAGGGCGGTGCACATTAGCGAAAGAGATACGGTGGACATACATACAAGGATCCAACCCGCACCTATCCGTAGAGTAGACCATATACCCACTCCCACAATGAACGGCAGGATGAATATGAAAGATTCTACCCATTTTGTCCCGATAAGCAGCCGTCTACTCCCCGGAAGCTGAAGAATGCTGCTCAGACCGGGGCCTTCAAGGCTTATGGATGGGAATGTAAACCTTACAAGAAGGGTGGCGGTAACAAAACAGGAGAATGAGAAATTCAGGTAGACGACAATTGTGCGCCAGAATGTATTGCCGATATCTGTTTGAAACCTGTTGATGTTCAATGCATAAACCAGAAAGAGTCCAGTAAGAAGCAGCAGCTGACTCCACTGCACTGGATCTCTTAAGAAAAGTAGAATATCCTTCTGAAGCATACTCCCGAAGCGGCCGCCGGAACGAAGAAAATGCCTGCTGCTCCTCCTTCGGCCGGAAGTAGAAGATACTCTTCCATAACTTCTGCGGAATCCCGGACATATCATGATGCAGGCAAGTGAACACGCAAGGGCTGCTTCGATCAGAAGGCTTCCAATGTGCCCCAGAGCTGCAGGCCATGCACCACTGTCAATGGAGGAGATCGTTTTACTGAAAATAGTATGGGGCCATAATTCGCCATCGGTCGCCGGCAGCTCCGCTACGAATCTCTGCACCGCATCAAGAGCTGAATTCTCCTGGGCTATCATACCTTCGGGTCCTGAACTTCTCAGTACTGCGAATATCCCCGCGGCAACCGCCAGGCCCAGGATGCCCGCGGTTTTCCATATTCGGCCGCCGCGCCGGCTGAGCCTGATGGCAGCTCCCAGAAAAATCGTCCCGGATGATAACCAGATGACTATAAGAAATGGAAAAAGAAGCACAGAAATAACTGTAGCAGCCAGACTGACTTCAAGCGAGATGCAGAATGCGGCAACTATTGGAATTCCGAGAAGCAGTGTCGCCCAGCCAGCATTAAACCAGCTTTCCAGCAAGCGGTAGAAAGCCGTGAGTCCGTCCTTCATCGGCATTGTAAGCAGAAACGTAGTTTCCCAGGACCTGAACACCACGGAAACTCCGCTGATGAACGACGATATTCCAATGAAAACTCCGAAAGACATGAAGGTCATCGCCAGAAGCCTCACGGCCAGAGCCGTTCCGAATCCCGTGAATGTCTCCTCAAGTCCGTAGATGTACGAAAAGAGAAAACGAAAGAGGAGAAAAATACCGGGTACAAGAACGGCAATGGTTATTGCCCCTGCAATGAGCTTCAGCCTGTTGGTCTGCCATTCGGAAACCGCTGCACCTTTAAGGCTGGCGGTTTTGATGCGGTAGAGAAGCCTGATTCTTGAACTCATGATGAAAAGATAGCAGATGATACCTTCATTTCATAGTCCGGATGGACACTTTATTCCTGCAGGGATAGATTACGGTAATTCGAAAGGAATTGATATGAAATGCCCCAACTGCGGTGCACAGATCGGAAAATTCGACAGTGAGACCTATACATGCAAATATTGCAGATCAACTTTCCATGCCAGTGAATTCGATCCGGCATGGAACAATGATCAGGACAGCTCCAATGTCAGTGAGATTCATCATTACCATCACCAGGAAGCGCGGGATAAGCTCTCCATGGGTCTGGGGTGCCTCTGCTTCTTCTTCTTTCCCCTGGGCTGGATCATATACTTCCTCTACAGGGACTCCTCCCCGCGCAAAGCCAGAGCCGCAATGATAATCGCAGCCGTAATGACCGTATTAATGTTAATCGGAATAGCATCGGGAGATGGAATCAAAGGATAAAGGGACGGTAATTATACCTCCGTCCCTTTTCTATTTTTCATAGGTTGATATTCGGACCAACATCGTTAAGGAATGCTGTGAGAAGATCAATTGCGCATTCAACATCATGCCTGCTGATGACAGCTACCGGGCTGTGACCATACCTTGTAGGAATTGATAAACATGTAGAATGGGCTCCGGGGCTGAATTTCTGCATACTGGCTGTATCGGTACCTCCACGGACGAGGATCTCCATCTGATGGTCAATCCCGTTTTTCTCGGCCAGTTTCCTTATGTACTCCACAAGTGATGTTGAGCAGATCACACTGGAATCCATCTGCTTGATGGTTACGCCTTTTCCCAGCTCGGATATCTTCATTCTGGCGGGGAATCCAGGTGTATCACCAGAACCCGTAATATCCACAGCTATACCGATATCAGGATTTATTGTCTGGGCAGCGACGGTAGACCCACGGAGCCCCACCTCTTCCTGGGCCGTACCCACAGCGTACACATCGATCGATGGATTATCGTACCTTTTCATCGCTTCAATTATTATGAATGCCCCTACCCTGTCATCGAATGCTTTCGCGACGAAGCAGTTACCCAGTTCATTGAAATCCGTGTCCATTGAAACCCAGTCACCCCGGCTGATCTTCTCTTTTACGTCATCGCAGGGCAGCCCGAAATCAAGGTAAAGCTTGTCATACGCAGGAGATGTGTCACGCAATTTCTGCGTCAGCTCATACCTTCTGTGCATTACCGCTGCCATGATGCCGCTGTTCCGGGTATGCACCCTGACGGTGTGGCCAAGGATATTAGCTGGATCCCATCCTCCAACCGGAACCACTGAAGCGAAACCCTGATCATCAAGATTATTGACCAGGAAACCGATCTCATCGATATGCCCGGCCAGCATGATCTTAGGCCTTGAATCTCCGAGTGTTCCCGATTTGAATGCGATAATATTCTTCATTGCATCGGTATTGAAACTATCAGCATAGCCCTCAAGAGCATCTCTGAATATCGATACTATACTATCCTCATGTCCTGAAATACCATCAGCTTCACATAGTTTTCTGAGAAGATCCATAAGATCAACAACCTTTCAAGTTATTTCTGCAGTTTTCCCGGAATCAGCTTAATCGGCCTGTATCCAGGAGAATCCAGCCGCCTCCATCCATCTGGTTGAAGACTGTCCGGCAAAATCAATATCTTCTATTACGCTGTTTGCAGCATCATGGGGTGATAATCCGTTATCCAGTATCTGATTGAAATAGAATATCTCGATAAGACCGCTGGCCCCCCAGTCCACACTCCGTGAATACCCCGAAACGATAAAATCCGCAGGCCAGCTGCTCCGGGATGATATAATCGCCTGAGGTGTTCGACCCGACATTATCTCGCAGCAGCTGAAATGTATCATGGCGAGGTTGCCGCACGGTCTCAGGGCATCAACGAACTCCCTTGAAGAGATGGTCCCCGATGCCAGTTCGATACCCGAAGACGATCCGTGGGAAGCGATTACAAGGTAAAGCTCTCCAGGGAGGCCTGATGCTTCAAGGCAGAAGGTTTTAAGATCATCCACGTCATGTATGAACCTCTGCCTGACAGTCACTCCCGGAACTCTGGCAAACCATGCTTCCAGCATTTCACCGAAGGAATACTCCTGCTCCGAGAGGGACGACTGCCATTCGGATTCAAGAATAACAAGCCAGTTGGACTGCGCGATGCCGACACCTGCCCTGTACCCTTCCCATTCGTACCACTGTCCTCCCCCATCCGGACGCCACAAACCGCTTATGCTCATGAAATCGACTGAGAGTTCGAACCAGCCTTCACCTGAGGCGGTGGGTTCACTGTATGTGAAAGTAAGCCTTCCGTCACGTCCGACGGAACCCTCAACTGTTGAATATCCTTCAAGCGTATAGTACCCGCTTACACTGGAATTATCCTGCTGCAGAAAAAGTGTACCGTAGGTGGTTTCCCAGGTTCCCGAATAATCCAAAGTATCCGAAGCTTCAATGATGAGTGGGAACAGAAATACTGCAAACATTGTAATAACGAATGATCTCATTCAAGTACCGCCCTTATCCTTCTTACGCCTCTGGAGGAACTCATCTCCTTAACTATTCTGAATTTCCCGAGTTCTCCAGTCCTGCCGGCGTGGGGTCCTCCGCAGATCTCAAGAGAGAACTCGCCAATTCTGTAAACCTTCACCTTATCACCGTACTTATTCCGGAATAGACCGATGGCGCCCTCGCAAAGGGCATTCTCGAGGCTGGTCTCCTCACAGTTAACAGGCAGATCGGCCTGGATAATCTCGTTAACTTTCTCTCCCACCAGAGCAATCTCTTCAGCCGTCATCTTCCGGGGGAAACTGAAATCGAATCGGAGCCTCTTCTCGGTGATGTTGCTTCCCTTCTGCTCCACCTGATCACCAAGCACATCCCTCAGAACCTGATGCAATATGTGAGTTGCGGTGTGAAGCCTGGTGACCATTTCGCTGTTGTCGGCAAGACCACCCTTGAACTTCTGATCCCCTCCCTGTCGAGATAGTTCTCTATGCTTGTCGAAGGCTTTTACGTAGCCTTCCATATCAACGGTCATTCCATGTTCGGAGGCAAGCTCAGCAGTAAATTCAACAGGGAATCCGAACGTATCGTACAGCCTGAAAGCGATCCTTCCGGGTATAGTTTTAGCTGGATTCTTCATCAGGTTAGGAAGAATCTTCTCGAACTCGTGAAGGCCGGACTGCAGTGTCTGCTCGAACCTTGATTCCTCCATGGATAGCTCATCAAGGATGAACTTCCGATTTCGTGCCAGTTCCTCATGAGCAGGAGACTCAACTTCAATGACATATTCTGCAAGCCTGTGCGTAAATGGTTCATCTATGCCTAGTTTCCTGCCATGTCTTACTGCAAGGCGTATAAGTCTTCTAAGTACGTACCCTCTGTCAAGGTTTGAAGGAGGAACGCCCTGGTCATCCCCGAGGATATGGGTTGCTGTTCTTATATGGTCGGATATTATCCGCAGTGACCGGAGCGCCTGGGCATCGGGCGCAGATCCCAATCCCGAGAGCTTTTTCAGGAATCCGAACAGCGGATGGAACTGTGGAATATCGTAAATGGTTGAACTGCCGTTCATCATTGCGACGGTCCTTGCCACGCCCATGCCGGTATCAACGTTCTTCTGCTCCAGGGGAATGTACTGCCCGTCCGCGGTTCTGCGGTACTCCATGAAAACATCGTTCCATATCTCGAAGTACTTCCCGCAACCGCAGCCGGGCCTGCACGCAGGACTGCAATGCGGCAATCCGGTATCTATGAATATTTCGGTATCAGGGCCGCAGGGTCCTGTATTTCCAGTGGGTCCCCACCAGTTATCATCCCTGCCGAGGAAATAGATCCGGTCCCTGGAAATACCCACCTCCTCCCAGAGCGCGGCAGCTTCCTCATCCGGGGGAACCTGTTCGTCCCCCGAGAAAACTGTTACATGAAGCTGCTGCGGTTTGAAACCCAGCCATTTTCCCGACGTGAGGAATTCAAAACTCCAGGTGATGGCCTCGCGCTTGAAATAATCACCCAGTGACCAGTTTCCAAGCATCTCGAAGAAGGTCAGGTGGGAAGAATCCCCCACTTCTTCGATATCACCGGTACGGATACATTTCTGCACATCTACAAGTCTTCTCCCTGCAGGATGTTTTTCTCCAAGCAGATAGGGAACCAGCGGCTGCATTCCAGCAGGAGTATAGAGAATGGTGGAATCTTCCTGGGGAATAAGTGAAGCTCCCTGAATAAGTGTATGATTTTTCTCGATAAAAAAGTCAAAATAGAGATGTCTGAGTTCTTCGGCAGTCATTCCAGTCCTTCCAGGAGTGCGTCCTGATCAGATGTTTTTCTGGTATATCCTGTAGATTCGATATGGATCAGCATGCAGGTCATTCTCGAGTATCTTTCTCATCGGCATGTTATCTTCCAGTATCCATGACAGTTCTCCTCTTCCCATTCCCATCTCAATACTGGATTTGATCACCCTGTCAATCAGAAGAGCTTCGAGACCACGTCCCCGATATGCCTTTTTAACTCCCAGCAGCATCACTCTCACCTGGTTGATTCGCGTTCTGAACAAGGGTACTTTCAGAGCCAGCACAGCCTTTATCAGACTTCCTCCAGCCTTTTTAAAAGCCTGGTTAGCATCGGGAAGTGAAATAGCGAACGCGACAGGCTCTCCGTTTATCTCAACCAGGGGGGCAAGCTGAGGGATCATTATCAATTTGAGTTCATCCGCCATCATATCCATTTCCCGCTGAGTCATAGGAACAAATCCCCAGTTATCCTGCCAGCATTCATTGTATATTTCCATGATAATCGGGACTTCTCTGTGAATGTGTTTCACGGAAATATTTCTGATGACCGCATCTGTTCTTTTCAATACAAGATTCGCAACCCTGGATATCCTCGAATAATCCAGAATATCAGAATCAAGATAGTACGCAAAGAGATCCTTAAGCTTCCCGTAACCTGCTCCCTCAAGCATATCTTCATACCAGGTCGGATTGTAGGTCATCATAATCAGAGGGCATGAATCGAATCCCTTAATCAGCAATCCGCACTCTTCGTTGGTGGAGAAATTCATCGGCCCTCTTACTTCAGCCATGCCGGCTGCCCTCAGTTCTTCTTCAGCGGTTGTCAGAAGAAGCCTGAAAAGCTCTTCGTCCTTCTCTCCCTCAAGAAATCCGAAGAAGCCTGTTTTTTCATCATGGTAGTCGTTGTGAACATGATTAACAATGGATACGATGCGGCCTGCAGGCTTTCCTTCCCCATTTCTGGCAAGGAATATCGATACATCACTGTGCTCATGGAAAGGATGTTTCTGCTTGTCAAAAAGCTCCTTCTGGAAGTACTTCACCGGGGGTACCCAGTAAGGATCATCTTTGTACAGCCTGAAAGGAAGATCAATGAACTCTCGAAGCTGACCCCTGCTATCTACCCGTTCGATTGAAAAGGGCATTGAACCTCCAGAATTAAATAATACCGAGTTCCCTGCCGCACTTTTCGAAAATGTTCAGAGACCGGTCTATCATATCATCCGTATGGGTCGCCATATAGCTTGTTCGCAGCAACTCGGCCCCGCTTGCAACAGCGGGGCTCACAACGGGATTGGTGAAGACACCTTCCAGGAAGAGCTTCTTCCAGAACATAAGTGTCTGCACTTCGTCACCCACTATGATCGGGATTATCGGGGCTTCAGAATTTCCAACATTGAACCCCAGAGACGCAAGTCCCTGCCTGGCTCTCTCAGCCGCCCTGTGGGAATTCGCGATGAGTTCCGGTTCATTCTCCAGAATATCCAGTGCGGCTATCACAGTTGCCACCGCGGCAGGAGGGAGACTGGCTGAGAATATCATGGTCCTGGCGGTATGCTTGATGAAATCCAGAACTCTGGCGGGTCCGGCTGCGAAGCCCCCGATGCATGCAAATGATTTACTGAAAGTACCTACAAGCAGGTCAACTTCATCATGACACCCGAAATGCTCAGCGGTTCCCCTGCCCGTAGCACCCATCGCTCCAACACCATGCGCATCATCAATAATAAGCCTGACTCCGAATTCCCTGCTGATCTCTACCAATCCTGGAATATCGGCCAGGTCTCCCTCCATGCTGAAAACGCCGTCGGTGACTATTACACCAGGATTCTCTCTGTTATTCTCCAGTAAATATCGAAGATGCTCATGATCGTTGTGCCTGTACTTGAGATTCCTGGCATAACTCATCCTGGCTCCATCGATTATTGAGGCATGATTCAGTCTGTCCAGGTAGATAATATCGTTTCGACCCGCAATAGTTGATATGACACCAAGATTGGCCTGAAACCCTGTACTGAAAGTGATAGCCATTTCCTTGTTCAGAAATTTAGCGAGTTTTTCCTCAAGTTCTATATGAAGGTCAAGGGTTCCGTTGAGGAATCTGCTGCCGGTACAACCGGTACCGTACTTGTCTATGGCTTCCTTAGCCTTCTCCATAATTTTGGGATGATCGGTAAGCCCCAGGTAGTTGTTGGAACCCAGCATGATTATGCTGTGCCCATCAATCTCCATCTCAGCTCCGACATGCCCGCTGAGGGGAATGAAATACGGGTAGAGACCAGATTCCATAACCTGTTCAAGTCTTTCGTATTCGAAGCATTTCTGAAATACATCGTTGGGTGTGTTATTCATATTACACCTTGTCATTGGTTGAATCAATATGTAGCATTGCGAAGGAAATTAATCAGTATACATTCAAAAGTTAACGGATTCCGGCAAATATGAATAAAATAATTCTCACCGGTGCTTCAGGTTTTCTCGGAAGTCATATTATAGACATACTGCTGGAAAAAGGAATACTGGTTCATGCCCTTCTCCGGCAATCTTCATCGCTTTCGAACCTGCCCGATAAATGTAGAATCTCGCGCGTGGACTTCATGAACCCGGATTCCATGGCTGAGGACTTTGGCGGCGCCGATTTAGTAATCCATGCCGCCGGTGCAACAAGTGCTGCAAGCCAGGAGGAGTTCGACAGAGCTAACGCTCTTGTTACAAAAAACCTGCTGATCGCAAGAGATAAGTACGCGCAGAAAGCTCTCTTCATCTATATCTCGAGCCAGGCTGCATCGGGACCTTTCGGAACCGGGCCTGTAACCGACTACGGCAGAAGCAAGCTGCTGGGTGAATTTGCTGTCAGGGATACGGAGAACTGGGTTATCGTACGTCCTCCCGCCATATTCGGTTCCCGTGATCCCGCGTCTTTCCCTGTTATGAAACTGGCTCTGAGAGGGATTTTCTTTTCTCCCTGGATAAACAGCGGGGGATTCAATCTTGTTTATGTCCGGGACCTTGCCAGGCTGATAACAGAACTTCCCGATTATCCAGATACCGCTGGCAAAACTCTCGAACCATCCTATGGGAAGTTATTCTCCTGGAAGGATTTTCATAAAATACTTGAAAAAGCCTCCGGACGGAGAATACAACATGTGCGGATACCCCCGGTCCTTGTACATACTGCTGGATTCATGTCGGAAGCTCTGGCTTCCCTTACAGGAAGAACACCTTTCTTCTGCAGGGATAAATGCCGGGAACTGCTGGCAAGGGAATGGCCCCAGGAGGAAGGGCTGACATACAGACTCACGGGATGGGAACCGGCAATTCCAGTTGAAGAAGCCATGAAAAAAACGTTTCTGTGGGTACGCAGAAACAGCTGACTGAAATTCAGCCCGGGTATTGTGATACTCTATCAAGTCAACTAAATTCAGTACTTCAATAAAGGATATCGGTTATTCCAGAAGCAACTTCACGAACAGGAAAATCTAATGGACAATAATAAACTGAGTGATCCAGCTGTCAGAGTCATAAGAATTATCGCTATCTCATCAGGTTGTATGCTTTTATTGGCTTCAGTGCTCTCAAATATAATTGGATTAAGCGTCAGCGCTGGCTTGAGCATGAATCAGATCTACTTCGCTGTTGCGGGTATCATTCTGGTGATCAGCGGGTTTCTGGGGCGCCGATTTCCCATGTTTTACACAGGTACGGCCAGGATTCTCCTCAATATCGTAATCGCTGTGGTTATAGTCGAATTTATATCACTTGCAGTTGTTAAGGTGATCGATTCCGATCAATTCAATATCAGAGCCAGGAAAATCGAGGAGGGTCATCTGGATGAGCTTGGGGGTAGGGTGGTATGCGGTTGTTACGCGCCTTTTGTTGTATGGAGAGCTCACACCCTCTTGAATTGTGATTCGATTACCATCAGTGAAGATGGCTACCGGTTAACTCCTGGGGCTTCGCGCGATCCGGATGCATTTAAAGTCTTTGTGCTTGGTGGTTCAGCGATGTGGGGTACAGGAGTATCTGATTCAAGGACGATCGCGACGTATCTGCAGAGGGATTTGAGGGGTTTGATTGACCGACCAGTAGCAGTATACAATCTGGCTCAAATAGGCTATTCCTCCACACAGGAGCTGATCGAACTGATGCTGCAGCTCAGAAACGGCAATATACCTGATCTGGTAATATTCTATGATGGTTTCAACGATGTGTGCTGCAGTTTCGAGAGTGGTATTGCCGGAGTTCACGCTTCGCTGGAATCGATTGCGGGAAGGATTGAGGGTACAGATGAGGCTCTGGGAATCATGCCGGTATGGAAAATTCTTATAACTAAAACAAATACATGGCTTCTCATCACATCGCTTCAGGCAAAGGGAATTCTACCCGAAAAAACGCTTGAAATCCCCACTTACTCAACAATGGGGATTGACTGTGATTCGCTCACTTCGGAAACTGTCAGTATCTACTATGGTAACTGCAATGTTGTAGAAGCGCTTTCTGATTCCTACGGATTCGATTACATGATTGTATGGCAGCCTACTATCTGGAGTGGAAGTAAAACACTGACGGATCGTGAAAATGAATTCATTGATGTTGAAGATCCATTTTTCCTCTGGGGAGCAGATCCTGCATTCAGAGAGTTGCTTGTAGCAAGCTATGATCTGTTTGAAGATTCAATTGCTGATTCGACTCGATACTTCTCATTCAGAAGCATCTTTGATGGAATTGAGGGTGAAGTGTACATCGACTATTCCGGGTCACATGTCACAGCAGGTGCCAATGAGATGATTGCAGGACGAATTCTCGATCTGTTATCAGAAGCGGATTATCTTCTTTCGAATAACACAGGCATATCTGGTAATTGATATTTCCCGGTTAAGAGCTAATCAACTCCGTAAACGGAAGTAAACTGTTCCATGAATATCGGAGGCCTGGTTAGTGCAATTCCGGTAACTTCTGCCTTTATATACTCAGCATGTTCCATTCTCGCGTATCCCCTGTCCCGGTCAATCTCCGAAGGCATGGTCAAGGGGGAGCCATCGTAAGAACACACCAGAACCTCATCACCTGAGAAATAGAAGCAGTCTTCGCAAACAGGCTCGTTTTCGCGTATATCCTCCCAGGTAGAAATGCACATAACGAGGCTTCCTTCTGTGTCGAAATAGTAATATGCCGTAATAAGGAAGTCCGCCCCGCAGGAGTACGAGCATTTCATCAGATACAGGAGATCCGTTTCAATCAGCATTTCATCAACTATCTCGGTCAGGCGATTCTCGTACAGGATGACCTCTCCTGTTGAGTAGCCCACCCCCTGAAAGCTGGGGCTGGTCGCCAGAAAATGCCTTTGGCCAAGATCCGTGGACTCTATCTGGGCAACGATGGAGTCAATGGCGGTAATGGCATCGGCTGATTCGGGAGGAAAGTTCCCAGTCCCCTGAATAAGCAGTAGTATGAAGTATATCGTACTCATACGATTCTCTCTTTCCGATGTATAAGACTCCTCCGGAAGCCTCTTGATCTCCCATTAGTTTTCTCCTGGATATTCGGATTGCTATCTTTTGTACCCTATCCTTTTAAGAAGCTCTATGCGGTTCTCGATGTCTTCTTCTATCTCAACGGCAAAGGGGGGTTCTCCATCAATTACACCCATTATGCCGCCTCCCTGATCCGAACTTCCAACTATAACCTGCACAGGATTCGCGGTAGCGCAGAAGATCCTGCAAACCTCGGGGACAGCTTTAACCTGATTCAGAATCTGTATGGGGAATACTCCACTGAGTACGATCATGAATACGTGACCGCATTTGAGCTTGAGGAGGTTCTTCTCTGCGATCGATCTCAGTTCGAGATCTGTGCCGTCACTTCTGACAAGTCTCGGACCGGATGCCTCCGAAAACGCAAGCCCGAAACGGGCTCCCGGAACTGTGCCGGATACTGCCTCATATAGATCTTCAACAGTTTTAATGAAATGAGACTGCCCCAGGATGATGTTACAACCTTCAGGATAATCAAGTCTTACCAGTTCAATTCCAGGTTTGTCCATCGGTACCGCCTTTCATGACGATCAGTATCTCTTCCGTTTACTTGCAGAAGGTATATTCATTTCAGCCCTGTAATTCGCGACTGTCCGCCTCTTCACTTTAATTCCTGCCGCTTCGAGGGCCTGAACAAGCTTTGCATCGGACAGAGGTCTGGTCTTTTCCTCAGACCCTATGAGTTTCCTCAATTCATCCTTGGCTGTTCTGCTGGATATATCCCCTCCGTCACCTGGGAGACCCCTGCTGAAGAAGAATCTCATCTCGTGAATTCCACCCGGAGACTGAACGTACTTGCCATTGATAGCTCTGCTGATCGTGGACTGGTTATATCCAAGGGCATCGGCCACCATCTGCAGAGTAAGGGGCCGCAATCCCTCTATTCCATGCTCGAAAAAGTCACTCTGATACTCTGCCAGGAACTCACCTATTCTTCTCACAGTTTCCTGACGCTGCCTTATGGCCTTTATAAACCATGAAGCCTTCTGAAACTTCCTCTTAACGTATTCCTTCTCCTTAGGTGAGGTGCTGGGGGATTCAAGGATACGTCTGTTCCATGTTGAAATCATCAGGTGCGGGAACCTGTTGTCATTCAAAATCGCCTCGAAATGGTCATCTATCTTGAAAATAATAATATCAGGAATTACAGCGGCATTTGTCGAAGATGAAAATTCGTTGCCCGGCCAGGGTTTAAGAACGGATATCCTGTCAATTGCTTCCTGAACCTTGCGGGGTGATACTCTTTCGGCTGCTGCGATAGCTTTGATCTTTCTTTCGGCGAGTTCACTGAAATGCTCAGATACGATCCGGTATTCAAGACTGTCATGATCGTATCCCAGCTTATCCAGCTGCTTTTCAAGTGCGCCGCTGGCACTCATCGAACCTACACCTGTAGGCTCCAGAGCCCGAACAATCTCTAGAGCTTCAGGAAGGAGATCGGGATCACCTTCCCAGGTTGACTGCAGTTCCTGGTCAGGCAGGGCAAGCAGCCCATGCCTGTTTAGTGAATAGACCACATATATGACAGCTTCCTCCAGATCATCAGGAAGCATAAGAGACCAGACCTGAGTAAGAAGATACTCGTAAAGCGTTGGTTCACTTGGGGGTTCAGGCATCCATGGGTCTTCATCACCTCGATAGGATCCCGTATAACTGTCCCCTGAATGCTCATCCAGCTTTTTGAGAATGTCCAGGGTATCATCCTCCTTGCTGTCGCTTCTTGAGGGTTCATCATCCCACGAATCTTCACTTTCGCGGGTTTCATCGATTTCAGTCTTCTCGCTCTCTCCCTTGATCTCAGGTCCCTGCTGCTCAAGAAGGGGATTGTCCTGAAGTTCCTGTTTGATAAGATTCTCCAGGTCCATAGAGGGAACCTGAAGGATCTCGAGAGCCTGTCTTATCTTCTGTGTAAGTGCAAGTTTCTGGGTCTGGACCATTCGAAGGTTCTGATTAAGCCTTAAATCCGGCATACTACAGCTTGAACCTTTCGCCGAGGTAGATCTTCCTGGCTTCTGGGTTTTCAGCAAGCTCCTGGGCTGATCCGGATATCAGTATTTTACCATCGTACATGATGTACGCTCTGTCCGTAATCTCCAGGGTTTCCCTGACGTTATGGTCTGTTATAAGAATACCCAGCCCCCTTGCCTTGAGTTCCCTTATGATACTCTGGATATCATCAACCGCTATAGGGTCAATACCTGCAAATGGTTCATCAAGAAGCAGGAAAGCGGGGTCCGTTACTAGAGCTCTCGCGATTTCAACCCTTCTTCTCTCTCCTCCGGACAGTGTGTAAGCCTTCTGATCAGCTACTTTCTCAATTCCAAGATCAGAAAGGAGCTGAGCCTGCCTTCTCTTCCTCTCCTTTTTTCTGAGTCCTGTTATTTCCAGGATACTCATAAGATTGTCAGCGACGGTCATTTTTCGGAATACACTTGACTCCTGAGGCAGGTAACCTATTCCCAGCCTGCATCTTCTGTACATTGGCAGATGTGTCAGATTGATATCATCCATGAACACATCGCCCGAATCCGGTCTGATAAACCCTACGATCTGATTGAAAGTAGTGGTCTTTCCAGCACCGTTAGGTCCGAGCAGTCCAACGATCTCACCTCTCGATACAGAAAGAGATATCCCGTTGACAACAGCCCGTTTCCTGTACTTCTTAACCAGCTTGTCCGTTCGCAGAATTTCCGGATCTGCTTTATTGATCTTACGCGGGATCATGGATTACCTCCGAGGTAGCTGTATGTTCCGGTTACATTGCCCGACACGATGACTTCCACAACCTCGCCGTTTTCAAAACTTATGCGAAGACTATTGCCTCTGACCGTGTTCATTTCATTTCTTGAGGCTGCCTCTCCTCCGGATTTCATACTGAGTGTTGCAGAACCCGCGAGCATAACTGAATCGGGTTCACCGTTCTCAAATTCGAAGAAAGCCCTTTCCGATGAAAACCATGTTTCGGCAGGGGGATCGACACCAGCATCAAGGAAATGGCCTGAGGCTCCCCCTTCTACAGTGACGGAACGGGGATCACCGGCGGAATCCAGGAGTATCTCCATCCAATCCCCGGACAGTTCACTATCCTCGGACTCCAGCACCGGTGAACCAAAAAGTTCGAATCGGTCTTCATTGCCGAAGTATCTCAGATATTCGGACGTGGAATGAAAATCCATACCCGGCATTGAAACTGAAGTATTACCCTGAGCCTCCGCCGAGTTATCATCGGGAAAGAACTCCAGCCTGTCAGCGTTAACGATAAGGCTGTCATCACCCTCCACTCTCCTGAGAACGGGATCTACAGTTATGAACAGGCTCCCTCTATTCCTGTCGTAGAGCGCATACTGTCCCTCCACCCTTCCAATACTGGGGCCTGTCATGAGAACATCCTCTTTTGCGGTCGCCTTACCGGATTCCCGGAAGTAAACAACTTCCCCGGCTTCCAGAATTGTCTCCCCATCTGTAAGCATAACGTTGCCCGTCATGGTTATTATTCCCGGCTCCTTGAGATACTCAAGGTAGTGGGAAGTTCCTGTAAGGGTATCGGCTTCAACGGTGACATTACTGTAGAATACCGCGTTGCCGGTCTCCTGCCATACGGTTCCGCTGTCGGAAGTTACGGTTACTTCTCCATCGGTTACGACCACATTGCCGATAAGGTCAATAACCAGTTCATCCGAATCCGTATTCCTGCTCACAGCTCTGTCCGCGGTTGTTGTAAAGATCCCTGCACCTGCTACCAGTACCGAACAGAGTGCAAGCAGCAGATTACTCAAGTACCAGGTCCCCCGAGTACACCGCAGTGAACTCCTCTTCAATATCAACACCGCCAACAGCTCCGAGACTGGTGTCAAGATCAACACCTCTACCGGACAGTACCGTCTTCCCCGCTGAATCCGGAATTGTCAAAACTACCAGGCAGTCGCTGTGGAAGATCTCCATTTCATCGTTCCAGATTATCTCCTGCGTTTCCAGATACCTGCCATCATCAGTCTCAGCATTGACATTGCCCCAGATTCTCATGAGCCCGGATTGAAGTTCAACCAGTCCTGAATCACCTTTGAGAATCGTTGTGGGAATATCATCTTCGAAGAAGATCAGATCGACTATGGAAAGAAGAAGCAGGCTGTCACCTTCGGTGTAAACGGCCTCTTCGCTCACAAGGCGCCAGGAGCGATAACCATCCCTGGACTGCACCAAAGTAAAATCTTCAACGATCTGCAAAGGCTCCCGGTCGGGATCCATGTCAACTGGACCTCCGCTACCGCAGGCCAGGAGCCCAGCCAGGACGGCGAGCCCAGCGCTCATGAATCCAGACCCATTGTTCGGGATCTTCACGTACCCACTCCTCAATCCTTCCGGTAAGATCTGCTGTCAGTTTAATATAACCGTTATCCCCTTCGTACTCCGACAGATCCAGAGGTTCATCGATATGTAGCGTATATTTCCCGCCCTCCCCTCTCGATATATGCAGTGTAAGAACGGGAATTCCAAACCTCACTGCCAGCTGTGACGGGCCAACAGGAGTCCTGGCGGGGAGACCCATGAAATCAACAAAATCACTATCCACTCCCAGGGTATCCTGATCTATCAGAATACCTACAGCGGTATTATCTCGCAACACCCTCATGAGCCTCGATATACCGCTGCCCCTGTCGATAAGCTCCGTTCCGCACCGGGCTCTCAGACTGTTGAAGTACCTGGACGTTTCTCTGTGGGAGAGTTCTCTTGAAACTATACCTACTTTATGTCCGTGCAGCAGAATGGCTCTTGGTATAAGTTCCCATGCCGAGTAATGGGCCGTTATAGCAATAACACCTTTCCCGAAGGAGAGCGCGGCCTGCATGTGTTCCTCTCCCCGGATTTCAACAACCCGGCGGAATTCATCATCGGATCTGTAATTGAGATTGATAAAATCGCTCATCCCCGAGATAAGGTACCTGTAAACATGACTCAGTCTGACTTTCAAACCACAGGACTGGATGATGTGTTTCTCATTAATTTTGAATATCCTCCGTGATCTGCCAGGAATCAGGGAAGCAACCGACCCTAAAATGCAGGCAGTAGCCCAGATAAGTTTTCTGGGCATAATCCTTGCCATTAAAGCAAAGGATTTCACCAGAGGAAGAAGCAGTGAATGCCTTAATCGTCGAAATGGAAGATTGGATGCCATTATCGTTTTATTTCACACCTGCCTGGAGGGCATCGTGAAGGTAGAGAATACCCACAGGTATTCGATCCTGATCGATAACCACCAGTGAGGTTATGCCGAGTTCTTCCATTCTGGAAACGGCGATGGCGGCAAGTTCCTCCTCGCAGCAGGTTGAGGGTACCCTGATGAGAACATCTCCAAGAGTCAGATCGAGTACATTCGCGCGGTTCTTCATGAGCCTGCCAAGGTCTCCGTAAACAAATATTCCATTCAATTTTCTCTGTTCATCCGTCGAGAAGCAAACCCCCCTGTGAGCGGTCATTACCGCGATAGCCTCCGTAAGGGGAGCCGATTCACTGATGTCAGGGAGGGAATCGGAAACCATCAGATCTCTTACTCTTGTCAGCAGCTTCCTGCCGAGTGTTCCACCTGGATGAACCTTGGCAAAATCATCGGATGAGAAATTTCTAACCTTAAGAAGTGCCATTGCAAGGGCATCTCCCAGGGCCATCATTGAGGTTGTGCTTGCAGTGGGCGCAAGATCGTATGGACAGGCTTCCCTCAGATCAGGAAGGGGTAGAACCACATCAGCTGCCCTGGAAAGAAGAGAATTCCCCGAGCTGGTAATGGCTACGATAGGTATCCGGAGTCTCCCAAAGCAGGGAAGAAGCAGAGCTATCTCCTCCGTTTCCCCGCTTTTGGAGAGAACAAGGGCTACATCGTTTTTCTGAAGTATTCCAAGGTCTCCATGGATACCATCCGAAGGATGAAGAAAGTACGCAGGGCTGCCCGTACTTGTCATGGTGGCGGCTATCTTCCTGCCCACATGCCCTGATTTGCCCATGCCGCAAATAATTATCTTACCATCTGTTCGGGCAAGAACCTCTACTGCTCTGGTGAAAGTGCCCTCAGCGAGCCTGGCGGTAGCCTCAAGCCATTCCGTCTCTATCCTGAGAACCCTCAATGCTTCTTTATATAGATCAGCCATTATTCAGACTCTCAAGGAGCATATCAACTACCTCTCTGACTGCACCATTTCCTCCGCTGTTTCTTGTAACTATATCGCATTCAGCTTTTACAAGAGGATGAGCGGTGGAAGGACAGGCTCCAATACCGGCAATTCTTATTGCCGGCAGATCCAGAAGACCATCACCCATGAAAATGGCTGATTCGCAGCCAATTGACAGGCTTCTGCAGATATCTCTGAGGGCTGCAGCCTTTTTTTCACTTCCCAGACACAACAACTCAATCCCCATGTCCGCGGCTCTTCTCCTTGTTGCCGGGAAATCCCTGAAGGAAACAAGAGCTACATTGAAGCCTCTTCTCCGGAGTTCTATTATTCCCGCTCCGTCTGCTGAATTGAACTTCTGCACAACTCCTTCGGATCCGTAGTACAGTCCGCCATCGGTAAATACTCCGTCAACATCAAGGGCCAGCAGTTTTATTTCCCTGAGATCTATCATCGGCCTTCCCAGTGGGTAACAGCTTTCCTCACCATTCTGTCCAGGGTATCGAAATCCACCATTGTGGCGGAATCGCTAAGGGCCGACACCGGATCGGGATGTGCCTCTATGAAGAGGCCGTCAACACCCCAGGCAGCGCCTGCACGTGCAAGTGCCGGGGCAAATTCCCTGCAGCCGCCGCTTATCCCCCCGGCAGCTCCGGGAAGCTGAAGGGAATGGGTCACATCCAGAATTACCTTCTGCGAAAATCCGCTCATTACCGAAAGCGACCGAAAATCAACAACGAGATCACCATAACCGAAAAACGTACCTCTCTCGGTAAGCCAGATTTCAGGACATCCAGCTGCTGCAGCCTTTGCAGCAGAACCCCTCATATTCTCTGGATTCATGAACTGACCTTTCTTGATATTCAGAGGTTTCCCGGTAGCACCTGCTGCCTCCAGAATCGAAGTTTGACGGCAAAGAAAAGCGGGAATCTGGATTATATCAACAATCTGAGCTACGGGTCCTGCCTGCTGCGCATTATGAATATCGGTAAGAGTTCTGACTCTGAATTCCCCTGATATCTCTTCAAGTATCCTCAAACCGCAATCCATACCGGGGCCCCTGTAAGAACCGTGACTTGTTCGGTTATCCTTCAGAAACGATCCTTTGAAAACCCACTCGGCAGGACAATCCAGTGATTCCAGGAGGATAGCAGTGAATTCTGCGACTCTCATGGATACTTCTCTGGATTCAAGGCTGCAGGGACCAATTATGAACAGGGGGGTTCTGTCATGCATTGAAATACTCCACCGCCCTTTCAAGATCCTGTTTCGTATCCACACCTATTCCTCTGAATTCACCGGTTACAACACGGATTCGCAATCCCCGCTGCAGCCATGCAAGCTGCTCGAGTCTTTCAGTTCTTGAAAGACTGGTGTTTCCCGCTGCGATGCAGCTTCTAAGTGATTCGGGGCTGAATGAATAAATTCCGATGTGTTCCAGAAGGTTATCCGCACCGTATGGAACAGGATATCTGGAAAAATACAGAGCTTCCCGGTTTTCGTTAATCACAACTTTCACCGAATCCGGTGATCCGCCAAGTTCTGCGGGAATTTCCCTGGCAAGTGTAACAACCTGATCATCTTCCGATGGTACCGATGAAATGGAACTGATCCAGTTCTTATTAACGAGAGGCTCATCACCCTGGACATTTATTATGGTTTCTCCGGGAAAACCCAGCATACTCCAGGCTTTGAAGACCCTCTGGGTCCCTGAAGCGGCTTCTCCTGTGAAAACAACCTCAAAACCAGCATCTTCAACTATATCCATAATACGTTTATCATCGGTTGCAGCAACCGCCCTGTCAACAGAATCCGAAATCCCATGCAATACTCTGATTATCATGGGAACTCCGGCTATATCCGCCAGAGGTTTTCCCGGCAGTCTTACAGAAGCGAACCGGGCAGGTACAATGGCCACGATTCCCTTGGAAGGCGTTATCTTCCCAGCCATTTCTCAGTAGCCCATAATGAAATACTTAATACTGTTTCCTCCCGGAAGTGATCCTGTACATCACGCCAGTACTGGTACCCGGCGGCGAAATCTACCCCCGCCCTTCCCTCGTTGAAACTGTATCCGGCACCCGTTGTGAAGGTTTCCGCCCCGTCTCTCCATAATCCATCCATATAGGAGAATCCTGATCGGAATGAAACACCGTTTCCCGCATAGATCTCGGCACCAACCGAATATACATTTCCGGGATCCGTTTTGATACCAAGAATATTCATGACTTTTCGACTGTAGATATCCGCGCCGATGAGAAGCCTTTCGATGGGTCTAAAGGATATTCCAACGGATAGCTCACCTGGAAGAGAATATATACTGCTGGAGCTGTCAGCATCTGAAGTTGTAAGAAAATCCCTGTTCACCTCAAGGGTTCCCTTCCTGTCGGTTGATATGGAGAATCCCAGTCCAAACCGATCAGTGTTTACAAGTATCCCTAAAACACCACCCCATGCCATTCGGAAGCGGGCATCATCACGGTAAACGGAACTGTCCGATGTCGGAGTAATCAATGCTGTTTGAGTCAGGGTTACATCGGAAAGGATATTTCCGAATGAACATCTACCTCCTACAGAAAAGGCCAGCCAGTCACTGGTTCTGATGGAGAAGCCGGTGTAGGCTTCTGCTAAACCGCCTGTCCAGGAAAAATCCCCGGTATAATCATCACTGACAATTGTCTGAAACTCACTATCGATCCTGCTTCTTCCGTCTATAGCGCCTGATAAGACGATTCCGCCAGGCAACGGCAGAGAAGCCGACATAGTCGGAAAATCAAGCTGATTATCCCAGGCTTTTACGTCACCTTCACTGTATCTTCCCCCAAGGTATATTCCTCCAGCAAGAGTCCAGGCGGAAGCAGCAGGATTCAGCAAGGAAAACCCGGTATTATCCGGCACTCCGGTGCAGACCCCACCCATGCCGAAGGACCTGGTATTCAGGGGGAGAATCTCAGAACCGATACCATCTGGTGGAGGAAGGTAATCAACAGAATAAATCCCCGTTATTACGAACACAATACAGGACAACAAAGTCATATGGTCTCCAGTGTTTCATGTTTCATTTTCAATCAGTCGATGTATCCGGACAAGCCTAACAATGTTCCCGGTACTTCACAGTTCAAATGTCTCTCCAAGTGCGGGAATGATCGCTGTTCTGCCAATCCTGTCCGCGATCCTGTCTGAGAGTATTTCGGACTGATCGGGCTCGCCATGAACAAGGAATATGCTCTCTGCGTTCGCACCCACCTTTTCCGCGTAGTTCACAAGGGCATCTGAATCCGCATGAGCTGAAAACCCGTTGATGATCTCAATACTGGCTTTCACAGGGTATTCCTCACCGAATATCTTAACCAGTTTCTCGCCCTCTACAAGTTTCCTGCCCAGTGTATGCTGGGCCATGAATCCTACTACGAGCACCGCATTTCTCTCATCTCCGATGTTGTTCTTCAGGTGATGGAGGATTCTTCCGTTCTCGCACATTCCCGATGCTGATATGATAATCATAGGGCTTCCGTCATGATTCAGAGCTTTGGATTCTCCAACACCCTGGATGAAATGAAGGCCTTCGAACTGGAACGGACTTCTGTTGCTGTAGAGGTAATCACGCATATGGTTGTCAAAACACTCCTGATGAATCTTATAAACTTCAGTGGCATCAAAGGATAAAGGAGAATCCACATAGACTTTCATGGGTGGCATCTCATTACGCGTCACAAGTTCATGGATATCGAAAAGCACTTCCTGGGTCCGCCCTACGCTGAAAGCCGGGATTATGAGTTTGCCTCCGGATTTGAATGTGTTGTTGATTATGCTGCGGAACTTCTGCAGCGATTCCTCCTGCTTCCCATGATTCCTGCCGCCGTAAGTGCTTTCCATAATCAGTATATCCGCGTTTGCACTCATATCAGGATCTTTCAGAATTGGTCTTCCGGGCCTGCCGAGGTCTCCTGAGAAAAGCAGAACCCTTTGAGTCCCCTTCTCTTTGATGGTGAGTTCCACCTGGGCGGAACCAAGTATATGACCTGCTTCTATGAATCTGAGAGTAACGTCAGGATACAGTGGAAATGATCTGTCGTAAGGTATTGACATGAAGTGCTTCAGCGTTTCTGTGACATCTGCGGCATCGTAAAGCGGTTGCAGGGGATCAAGACCCTTCAATTTCCTTTTCTTATTGAGATACGCCATATCATATTTTTGAATGTGCGCACTGTCGGGAAGCAAAATAGCCGCAAGGTCACGAGTGGCAAAGGTGCTGGTTATCATACCGCTGAAGCCGTGCTTCACCGCCCCGGGAAGGTTTCCCGAATGGTCTATATGTGCATGGGAAAGGATTATGGAATCAAGCTCTCCAGGGTTGAATGGAAACTCCCTGTTCAGTTTCTCGCTTTCTTTCCTACGCCCCTGATGGAGGCCGCAATCAAGAAGGATTTTTCTACCGTTGAGTTCCAGCAGGTGCTTGGAACCTGTTACCGATTGTGCCGCTCCATAAAAAGTGATTCTCACTTGTATCAACCTCCAAGACCCGACTATGATGAGGAAATCTGTCCCGTGCAACCTTGGAATAAGTATACATCGGGAACCAGGATTGCTGCATGGACGTTACTACATAACGTGTGTTTTTCCACAACCAATATAGACTTTTGCACAGCGGCTATGCATTTTATATTTGCATGTTGTTATAATACAGGTAATTATTTTTGCCAACCATGGATCTGATTTCGAGTCGATATTCATTCAGTACGGATGCTGGAGATGCTTCACAGCTGATAACTGGTTCTCTGGCTGCGGTATGTACAACGAGGAGGTTTCCACCTGGACACCCGGCCCTCGGGTACTGCCCTGTCACTTTACCTCAACCTGCCTTTCAGCAGTGACCAGATCTCCACGCAGAAAGTGGTTTTCACCAGATAAACAGTAACGTGTTGGTTAAGCAGGGATCCATTTCAGGGTCCCTGCTTTTTTTATGGTATATTCCAGCCTGAAGGTAAATAATAACTCCGGAGGTAACCTTGACCCGATATGCTGCACTTATACTTCTGCTCCTCACCGCGGGATGCAACAGAGATGTTGAACCGCGTGACGTCGGTAATTCGGATTATTCACCAATTATCATTGTTCAGTTCAGGGATACTGAAATATCCTCAAGTCTTCCCTGGGATATCTCATCGAGCCGTGAGAACATATCTGTATCAATGCTTCTTCCGGATGATAATGTATCAGTCCCGGGAAGCAGCCAGCTTGTTCTCGAAGCTATTGAGAACAATATGCTTGTGGCTATTATAAGCGACAGTTGTCTCAACTATCAGATAAGCGGAGATCATATCCAGATATGGGTGGACAACAGCGGCACAATAAGATCACAACCCGAGAAATTACTTGACAAAAACCTGGGTTCGATGTGGCTGGATAATACCAACCGTCAGGATATCCTGCTGGGATTGTTCGATATGTACAAACCTGACCTAATCCTGATGGATTACAGAATTCCCGATGCTCCTTCAGTCCTCCAAATAGCTGAATACTGGACTGCACCCAATGTTCTGTCCAGATACATGGTTATTATGTTTCATCTCTCCCAGGATCCTGATGCCAGAGGGTGGTGTGCCTTCGCTGGAGAAAGGATCAATGGAAATACTCCATACGGATTGACTGAAAGCGGTATGCTTTCCACCATCCGGCTCCTTGCCGGCCTGGAATGGATGGATGTACTGCCGGATATCATCCCAGCTATTTCCATATTGAAAGACACCGGTGAGATCTGGAGCAATTAATGACCAGCCCGGAACAGAACTGCCGCATCTGATTCTGCAACACTACCGCTTGCAAAGGCAGCTGAATTATCTTACATTTGGAGCCGAATCCATATTCGAATGAGGTGAATACTGTACTGAAGACATGAGGTGCAAGAAAACAATCTTTTAGTGATACCAGTGATAATTGTAAGGGGAACGATAATGTCAATAATGAAATCTGTTAACGACTTTCTTATGCGGCTCTCGAGTAAACTCAAGGGCGGCGGTGACAAGGCTATCGAAAAACAGAAAAAAAAAGGAAAGAATACAGCCAGAGAGCGTATAGAGGATCTATTACTTGATGAGGATTCTTTCCTGGAGATAGACCTATTCGTTGAGCATTCCGTGAAGGATTTCGGGATGGACAGAAAAGAGCTGGCGGGGGACGGGGTCATTACCGGATACGGAAAGGTTCACAGCAGACCGGTTGCTGTATTCGCACAGGACTTCACAGTTGCTGGAGGATCCCTTGGAAGGGCCCATTCCAAGAAGATCGTTAAGGTGATGGATGGCGCAGCCCAGGCAGGAATACCCCTTATAGGCATAAACGACTCCGGTGGGGCCAGAATTCAGGAAGGAGTTGAATCCCTCTGCGGCTACGGCGAAATATTCTATCGAAATACGAAACTCAGCGGTGTCGTCCCCCAGATCTCCGTCATTCTCGGTCCATGTGCAGGCGGCGCGGTCTATTCACCTGCCCTTACTGATTTTGTGTTCGTTGTCGACAGAATCTCCAACATGTTCATAACCGGGCCGCAGGTTATCAAGACAGTTCTTGGAGAAGATATTACCCAGGAGGAACTGGGTGGCGCCTTGACCCACGCCACCATCACAGGTAACGCACATTTTTATACGAAAAGCGAAACGGAAGCCTTTAACACACTTAAAAAGCTTCTCTCCTTCCTTCCGGCCAATTCAAATGAGAACCCGCCAGTTAGAAGTTCAATCCCCCCCGATCAACCTCTTGGTGATGACGTTATCCCCGATAACCGCAGTCAGGCTTACTGCGTGAAGGATATCATCCGGGGCATTGTGGATGCATCCGATTTCCTTGAAGTACACGAGCACTTCGCCGCAAATATGGTTGTAGGATTTGCACGGCTCGCAGGCAGACCGATAGGAATTATCGCGAATCAGCCAAGGGTTCTGGCAGGTGTTCTTGACGTAGACGCTTCTGACAAGGCGGCAAGGTTCATCAGATTCTGTGATTGCTTCAATATTCCATTGCTGACATTGGTGGATACCCCCGGATACCTTCCAGGAGCGGATCAGGAACATGCGGGTGTCATCAGGCATGGAGCTAAGATACTTTACGCTTACAGCGAGGCTTCTGTCCCAAAGATGACCGTTATCATGAGAAAAGCTTACGGTGGAGCCTATATAGCCATGTGCAGCAGGCATCTCGGAGCCACATTCGTAGCATCCTGGCCCTGCGGAGAGATTGCTGTGATGGGACCCGAAGGCGCAGCTAACATAATATTCAGAAAGGAAATAGCGGCAGCTGAGAATCCTGAAGAGTATAGACAGAAAATGATCAGTGAGTATGAAGATAAATTTGCCAATCCCTATGTAGCAGCGAATAAAGGATATGTAGATACCATAATCAGAGCCAGCATGACCAGGGAATCGCTGATAAAAGTGCTTTCCAGGACCGGGCAGTCCAGAAAAGGACATCCCCACGGAAACATTCCTCTGTAAAGGCGGGACACTATGGAGAATAATCTGGATAAACTAATCATAGACGATACCGAGTATGTCACAGAGGTTCCGGAACACAGCAGAAAGCCATATGAGGGCGTTCCAGATCCCTCTGAGATAAAAGCATTCATACCCGGGATCATAGTCGAAATCAAAGTATCCGAAGGTGACAGTATTGAAACGGGCACTGTTCTTCTTCTTCTTGATGCAATGAAAATGCACAATGAGGTCTGTTCTGGCAAAAACGGAATCATCGGTAAAATACATGTATCAGCAGGTGATTCAGTGCAGAAGAATCAGCTACTTATAAATCTGATTATCCCGGAGTAAACCCTGCTGCTGCAGCAAAGTTAAAGGGGAGGGGCAGGTGCCCCTCCCCTTTACTGAATGCCCTGTTGTCAGTTGTTCAAGTCATCCAGGTCTTCTGCCTTCTGCATAGCGTTAATAGCATCGTTCCTGCGGCCAAGACGGCTGTAGGTACTAGCAAGGTAACGCCAGTAATTGGCATTGCCCGGATCAAAATCGAGGGCAGTTTCGAGAGCCTCAGCGGCTTCTGAATCCAGTTCCTTCCTGTTGAAACAGGCGTATCTTGTATAGTATGCGTTCGCGAGTTCTTCGGGAGTAAGACCCTCAATCATTATGATTGACTCAAGAATGGAGAGAGATTCATCATAATTCTCCATTACGAAATTGGCATGAGCAAGAGTTGAAAGAACCATGAAGTCGTCTCCGGTAAGATCTCTCGCTGTTTCAAGTTCGACTATCGCCTGAGAATACTCTTCCATCTCAATGTATGCGTATCCCTTTGATATCAGCATGTTGGCCATGATTATCCTGGCTTCTTCCTCTTCAAGCCAGCCTTCTTCCAGACCCAGATCAATATTGACGAATGCTTCGTCGAAAATGTCGATCGCAGATTGATAATCGCCTTCAAGCATATATGCTCCCGCAAGAGCGTCCAGCATATCAACATTTGTAGGATCGACCTCAAGTGCCTTGCTGTAATCATCTTTTGCCTGCTGGATGTACTCCGGCATTTCTTCTTCTGTTGCGTCGAGGGCTAACATTATCAGGATACTTCCGGAGTTGTAGAGAGCCTGTATGAAGAGGTTTTGGGCCTGAGCAAGGTTCTGTGCATAGTAATCCAGCAAATAAGGATCACTCGTATTATCGATCAGAACCTGATCGTATGCAATCAAAGCTTCCGCTTTCAGTGAAGCATTCTGGAAGTTTTCATGGGCTGCGGAAAGGTCATTGTTAATACTCAGCTCTACATCACCCAGCATAAGGTCAAAATCAGGTCTCGTCGGGGCAATGGTGATACCCATATTAAGTATTTCAACTGCATAGCCTACATCACCCGTGTTCATGGTGGAAGAAGCGCTGTTAAAGAAGACGAACCAGTACTCGTTTAGCGCAAGTGCTCCGCTGGTATCAAGTTCGTATGCTTTCATGAATGAAAAGACCGCCTCAGACCATTCTGATTTCTCGGTACAAGCTCTACCTCTCCAAAACCAGATTTCCGGGTTCAGAGAATCTCCCCGGGCAATGACACTATCAGCAAGATGTATGATATCATCGTACTCCTGGTTCTGCATGTGTACCTTCATGCCGGTTACAACAGGAGAGCTGCAGGCAGCGAGCATTGCGGATAATGCAATGACAGCGAGAATAATCTTTCGATTAAGGTTCCATCCACTCATACTTGATCCTCCGTTCAAGATAATTGATATTTAAGATAATATGACCGTTAATTATGAAATCTGGCCTTTCACGTGATGAAAGTCAATATTGACATTGTATCTCTCACTATTCAGTTTACAGTGCTTTGGAGGTTACGTATTTGATTTGCCTTTCAGAACTTTTCCGTTTTTTTCTTGGGGTACTTGCCGTATCCTGGAGCGCATCCGTTCCTCCCGCTGATGGGCAGGAATACACTTCATCAAGAGAAGCGGTCATACTCATTGACTGTCAGACCATCATCTTTCTTGAGAACGGCAGAGAAACCAACTTGGCGCTGGTTTCCACAGGAAGAGCTGGTTTTAATACTCCAACCGGAACATTCGAAGTTTTGTACAGAAGAAGGGCTCCTGTGTCCAGTTCCTATGGCGTCAGGATGCCCTACTGGCTGTGTATTCATCCCTCAGGTCAGATAGGTCTTCATCAGACATTTCTCTCCGGTACGAATTTTCTTGGCACCAGGCGGTCACATGGCTGTATAAGGCTTGGTGAAATTACAGCCAGATGGAGCTACGATTGGCTAAGTGTGGGGTCAAACGTAAGAATTCAGACTGAAAGTCCAAGAAGAGTCAGTTAATTCACCCGGAGTCATTCCTCTTTCCGCAGCGGATGCACAGATATCTGCTGATCTCCTCTACAGGTATGCTTGAAAGAAACATATTCAGCTTACTGGAGTAATCCTCATCACGTTTTTCTTCACCACAACCCGGACACACAGGCAGAAGTTTTGCAAGACTCCCGATTGTTTTCATTGCTTGTTCGTACTTCATGCGGATATCTCCCAGCTCTACCATATCTTCGAATCTGCAGCAGGCAATTTCTATCGCTCTGAAAAGCTCAGCTGGCTGAGGAGGTTTAACAACATATGCTCCTACTCCCGCTTCTGATGCTTCTTTTACAAGATCCTCGGTTTCGTAGGCACTCAGAATCACAATAGGTGTGGGGAAATGCTTCTGGATAAGAATCGCCGCTTCAATACCTGACATTCTCGGCATTTTAATATCCAATAATACCACATCAGGCTTAACTTCCTTGATTATCCCCAGAGCATCGTGACCATCCTCGGCTTCCCCCGCAATTTCGTATCCCAGTTCCTCCACCATTCCTCTGATCATCTCAGAGACTAAATGGTCATCCTCAACAATCATTACTTTCCTATTTCTACTTACTTTCATTTTTTCCATCCTCTGTAAGAGTCCTGCGGAAAACAATTTTTGCAGAGGCCCCGCCATCGTTCTGCAGAGTGAGTTCACCCTGCAGGTTCTTTATAGTTAAATTCTGAATCAGATCAAGACCCAGATTCTTCCTTCCAAACTCCAGCACTTCTTCGGGATACCCAGGACCATTATCACTGTAAACAAGTGTAATCCGACCAGCTCGACGCTTGCGCATCCTGACCTTGATCTTCAGCGAATCACGGTCTGTCAGCGCATGTTTGAGTGAATTCCTGACCAGCTCGTTCAGTATCAGCGCAAGGGCATGCGCCTGATTGGGATTCACACGAATCGAGGTTTTTGAAATGGATGCTTTCAGTTTCTTGCTGTTCGGGGCGTATGCAATTGCACTATCGATGATTCGCCTGGCAAGGCTGGTCAGTTCCAGGGGATTCCAGCCGGAACTGGAAAGCATGTCATGAACAGTTGCCAGACCACGGATCCTGCTGATGAGGCTCTGAACAAAATCATCGTGATCATTATTATTCGAAGCAAAACGCATCTGGGCGTAAAGAATACCTATTATCTCTGACAGATTGTTCTTGACTCTATGGTTAACCTCCTTGAGCAGAACCGCATTTATCTGAGCTTCTTTCTCGGCCCGTCTATACATTTTGATAAGTTTCTTTTCCATCCCGTTCCGCACAAGTGCATTACCGATAGCATCCCCGATCACTCTAAGAAGATCGATTATGTCTTCGCTCCAGTATTTCTCCTGATTCACGCTGTCAAAGCCGAGGAAACCAATAAGGTTGTTTCCATGGACAATGGGAACTACAAGCAGTGATTGAATCTCCCGGGATTCAAACAACTTCCTTTCAGCCTCAGCCCAGGAGGGAAGATCGGAAATCCTGGGTATCTGGAAAACCCAGTGCCTGTTGAGTCTGTTCATCCACCATGGATAATCATCGGTTCTCAATCCCTGATGGTTATCGATCTGGGGTTGAACATTAGTTGCGCACCATTCGTGCGTGTTGTTCATGATCTTCAGTTCATCACTGAACTGGAAAAGGTACGCCCTGTCAACCTCAATCGACACACCGATATTAAGAAGAGCATCATTTATACCGAGGTTCAAAGCGCTTCCCCGCATTTTAATAAAATCTGTGGAGATAGAGATGAGGACGTTTTCAAACCTATCCCTGAAATTCAATTTTTTTCGCGCCTGTTCAGCTTCGGTGATATCATTCATCAGGGCGAACAGGCCGTCTGGTGTTCTGGAAATAATCGTATAGAAAATTCTTTCACGGTATTCAAATGTCAAACTGCGGAGTCCGTTGTCTGAATCAAGAACTTCATCAAACTTTTCCCGCAATAGATTATTTAACTCCAACCCGGCAATGTCTGGAAATCCAGCAGCTGCATTTGCCCCCTCTTCAAAACAGACAAGCTGCCTGAATGCTCCGTTGCAGTACTTCATTTCCAGATTGTCGCCCAGAGCAAAGATCGGATCGCGAACCGTTTCCAGCAGAAGAGAATGTTCCTTTTCTCTCAAGCTGGCATTGTTTTCAACGTCAATTCGAGAGATTGACGCTTTAACCATGGATAGCAGCATTTCCATTATCCCGCGGATTTCCAGAGGCAAAGCTTCAGGCTCGGATGAAGCGATGAACATGACCGATGAGAAGGTTTCTCCCGGAATGAGGGGGAAAAGCCCCTTAATAAATACGTTAGGACTTCCTTCAAATCTGAAAGAACACTCTTCGGAGGAGTCAGGATATACGTTCTCCTCACAATACAATATTTCATGCATTCCTGAACCCGGTGTGAGCCTGGAAAAGGAATCAATTAACCATTCTGGAAGACCGGCATGACATTCCAGCACGAAATCTCCACAGCTGCTGTCAAGAAGATAGATTCCGGCTGAATCGATACCCTCGAATTGGGGTGCTGAATCAACAATATGCTTCATTACTGAAGATACATCCTCAAGGGAATTCAGTTCAATACAGACAGCAGACAGGATATCGATATGCTCGATTATCTATTGACCCCTCTCCCGGACATTCGCATAGAATCTGTTCACCGGCCAGAATGCATCATGTATCCTATACAAGATCCGGCTTTTTATCTTCAAGTTCTGTAACGACTTCCTTCAGTTTCTGAGAGTATTCATCACTCATGATAAGGGTTACAGAATCGGTCTCCACTATGGATATATTGCTTACTCCAAGGAGAACTGTGAGCTTCCCCCGGTTCCAAACGATATTGTTCCCGCTGTTTATCTCAAGTATCTCTCCCTGGCCAACACCGCATCTTCTGGCGGAGGGCCAATCTCCGATGTCGTTCCATCCGAACCGGGCGGGAACCATTACAACGTTATCAGCATTCTCCATCACTCCGTAATCGATAGAAATGGATTGCAGCGCATCGTACTGCTCAGGATAAGGGCAGGTTCCAGGATCAAGCTGCAGCAGCTGCTCGGAAAGCTCTGGAAGATACCGGGCAATTTCCTGCATTATTACGTCTGCTCTCCAGATGAACATACCGGCATTCCACAGGTACCTGCCGCCCGAAAGATACTCTGAGGCGGTTTCAAGATCGGGTTTTTCTCTGAAGGATGAAACCTCGTAGACTCCTTCAGTTGAGCTGTTCCCTTTTTCAAGGTAGCCGTATCCGGTTGCAGGGCGATCCGGTGTTATTCCAATCGTTACCAGTTTTCCATCTATCGCGGGTTGTGCTGCTTGTAAAAGCGTGTTCCTGAATTCTTCAGGATTGTCGATGACATGATCGGAGGGTACCACAACCATCAGATTTGAACCGCAACCCCGTTCAACAAGGGTTTTCGCCGCCCAGCCTATGCATGCCGCCGTGTTCCTGCCGGATGGTTCAAGAAGAAGGTTCTCGTTCCTGATCCATGGCAGCTGCTCTATTACAATATCTCTATGCTCACTGCCGGTAACTACCATTATCTCCTCATGACCGCAGAGTCCCTCGAATCTGGAGGCTGTTTCCTGCAGCATTGTTCTGTCTCCTGTCAGGCACCGGAACTGCTTGGGAAGATTTCGTGTTGAGACAGGCCAGAAACGGGTTCCCCTTCCCCCTGCCATGATTACTCCGAAAAATGATGGCTTCATTATCTACCTCCGGGTTCTATCAGGTAGCCCGCACCCTTCAGTGTCAGTTTTCCACCACCAATGTCAGCGATAAGACAAGCGGGGGAATCGACTTCTCTACACTGCAATATGACACTACCAGATGAAACAAAGAAAAGCGCACCTCCGGGAATATCTGTATTCAATGTTCCTCTGATATCGGATATTTGATAATTGGCCTTCAGCTTCTGGGAATCTATTTTACCATCCCTGCCTGCGGGAACGGGGCTTCCTCCGGAAGACCAGTCAACAGCTTCAATACCCTTTTCTATATGAAGCTCCCTCGGTTTTCCATCGATTCCGTTTCTTCCCCAGTCGTATAGCCTGTAGGTGATGTTGCAGTTGCTCTGAACTTCAAGAATCTGCAGGTCTGGACCCAGCGAATGGATGGTTCCGGGGGGAATGTGGTAAATGTCACCCATATTCAGTTCGATTCTCTGCAGGACTTCCTCTACTTTCCCTGTCTTCAGAAAATCAAGGAACAGGCTTCTGTCAATATCCTTCATTCCGCCCATCATCCATGACCCGGTTTCTGCCGCCAGAACAATCCAGGTTTCTTCTTTGCAGAGGCTTCCACCTCCTGAACCTGGGTGAACCTGAAGGGAGAGTTTATCAGCAGTGTGAAGAGTCTTAAGGAGAACAGGATAGTAATGTTCTCCAGGCAATTCACCGGCCGCGACCAGATCATCCACTGAAGTTGTATGTCCATCTACGGCATTCCGCAGAAGTGATGAGGTACGCTCATCGTGGAAAAGCCACCAGGTCTCTCCAACGGGAGTTTCGAGCCCTTGAATACAAAGGGAACCCCATACCCTTGGGAGATACCTGGGCTCTGAGATGTAAATCACTACTCGGTCTCCCCGAAAAATCTTGATAGCAGATGCTGAAGAAGAAGGGGGCCTGTGAAATCCCGCTCCGGGTGCCATTGAACCGCGATGACCAGTCCGTCATCCGATTCGATGGCTTCGATCACACCATCTGAAGATTCTGCAGCATGGCTATAACCTTTCGGAATTCCGGCGATAGCCTGGTGATGAAAACTGCATACTTCTATCTCACCGCCAAGGATTTCCCTCAGTATGGTGCCCTTCATTATCTCAACTGTATGCATCCTTGGATCGTCGGCTTTCCCATCGTGATCATCGGGATCATCCACCTGAGTTGAAATATTCTGGATGAGCTGTTCTCCCTCCGCCATAGCTATCAGCTGTATTCCCAGACATACACCGAATACAGGGATCTTCATGGAGCGAGCATTCCTGTACAGCTCCATTTCCCATAGTGGTCTTTCCCGGTAGCAGCCGATAGATCCGCTGTTCTTCTGGCCGTACAGTGCAGGATCCGGATCAGGACCTCCCGTAAGAAGGATCATATCAACAATATCCAGCACTTCCCGTGTATCATGCAAAGTGGGAATAATCCCCACCGGGATAGCGTCTGCCCCGGACAACAGTTTAGCATAACTCTGGTTTATTCCGAAAAGCCATTTTCCGTATGACAGTGCCCTGGATTCATCATTTTTGTACCAGTTGAGGGTAATACCGATAACAGGTTTTTTCATTCGGTAACCTCCGTCATTCGTGCCACTGCTGCATTGGCCTTTTTCCTGATCCGGGGGTCGAGTTCGATTATCGGTTCCATATTCCGCAGAGAATCGAGTATCTTCTGCAGAGTTATCTTCTTCATATTGATACAGTAAATATTCCCTCCTCCAGTGAACTCCCTGTCGGGATAGAGTGTCCTGAGCCTGTAGACCATCCCCTCTTCGGTTCCGATTATGAATCTTTTCGTGCTCGATTCTCCAACATACCTGATCATACCTCCAGTTCCGAGAACAGCGTGGGCAATATCCCAGGCTGCAGGAGGGGTTTCCGGATGCACCAGTAATTCAGCGTCCGGCCATTCCTCCATTCGGGTCTGCATATGCTGCAGATCAGCGATGGCATGGCTTCTGCAGGCTCCATTCCAGATATGAAAGGTTTTATCAGATCTTCTTGATACGAAGGTTCCAAGGTTCCGATCAGGAGCAAAGATGATTTCATCAGATGGTGCACTTTCAACCACAGCGAGGGCGTTCGCGGAAGTACAGCAAGCGTAGCTTTCTGCTTTTACATCTGCCGGCGAGTTAACGTACAGAACCGTCAGAGCATCGGGATACAGTTCCTGCATAGACTTGAGAGCAGGCACGCAAATACAGTCCGCGAGGGGACACCCGGCTTCAGGTTCAGGAAGAAGAACTGTTTTTTGGGGAGAGAGAATATGTGCAGTTTCAGCCATGAATTTAACACCGCAGAATACAATCACACTGGATTCGGTTATTGCAGCAATCCTGCTCAGTTCCAGGGAATCTCCCACATGATCAGCGATATCCTGTATCTCCGGCGGTTGATAGCTGTGGGCAAGGATCACTGCATCCCGTTCGTCCTTCAGGCTTTTAATCTCGCTGACTTGTTTATTCCGCATCACTTATCCAATCAGGCTGTTCGGTTGAGGAGATTATCCCTCCTCCTATTACTGAAGTGTTCAGATATAAAACACAGACCTGCCCCGGTGCAACAGCCTCTTCGGGTCTGATGAATTCAATATGCAGGCTGCCATCTCTATACTCGAGAATCGCAGGTACGAGTTTTCTCCTGTACCTGGTTTGTACAAGGGCTTGGGAGGGAAAAATGGCCGGTTTTGCGAACCAGTTCATATCCACGCTAGTGCATCCCGTTACAAGGAGATCCTTCCTTCTGCCTATTGTGACGGTTCCGTCAGCAGGATTGACAGCAACCACGTACATCCGTACTCCGTAAGCTCCAAGTCCCTTTCTCTGACCGATGGTGTAATTCCCGATGCCGGCATGTCTGCCGATTTCCCTTCCGGAGATATCCATCACAATTCCGGGCTGATCCTCTCCTGCTGTCAGATTGAAACAGAGATCCATACTTTCCTTTCTCCGAAAGGGGATTTTCAGGCGCACGGCCTCTCTGCGGACATCTTCTTTCAGCATGTCTCCCAGGGGAAAAATGCAATCTCTCAGAACATCACTGTCTACAAGGGAAAGGAAATAACTCTGATCTTTTCCTGCGTCAGTACCGCGCATAATAAGATCTCCATCCTTCCGGACGTAATGACCTGTAACAAGTACTTCAGAAGGTTCCAGGATTTCATGCAGGGAAAGGAGTTTTACTCGCGCATTGCACATGGCGCAGGGGTTTGGAGTCAATCCCTTTGACAGCATCTCTTCAGACCAGAGAATGACTTCACTCCGGAATCGAGAAGCAGCGTCTACGACCACAAGCTCCACTCCGGCTGCACCTGCAGTATCCTTGACTTCCGGCGGAACACCGCTGCCTGCAGTATTGACGTATCCTGCTCTTACATGATTGTAACGTTCAATGCACAGGTTAAGTGCATACGAGGAGTCAACCCCTCCTGACAGTGCAACAAGGGCGCCGGTAACCTTCATCTCAGGCGCCGAATTTAGCCAGTTTCCCGGCAGATGCCAGAAGAAGGGTGATGATATCGGTTGACATGAGAGAACCAAGCGCTCCTGAGCAAGCCTGCTTCTCGGAAAAGGCAGAGCTGTAGCCCCATCTCTGAGGTCCTCCATGGATAAGCACGGGTACCGAATGCCAGCTGTGAAGTTTCATCGGGCATGGAGTGCTGTGGTCTCCAGTTATGCACAGCACATCAAAACCAAGATCAAGGAAGGAGGGCAGTGCCCTGTCGAATTCCTCTATAGCGCTTATCTTAGCCTGAACGTTCCCGTCCTCACCCGCACTGTCAGCTGGTTTATGATGAAGGAAAACGAAGTCATGACCGCTGTCAATGGCTTTCTTCACGGCCTTTTTCTGCCCGGTGATATCTTCAGGTGAGCATTTCATGATGTCCATACCGACCAGCCCGGCAACTCCCCTGTACATGGGATAAAGCGCAACCGCAGCGGGAGTAAGACCAAACCGTTCCTCTATTGATGGAAATTCCTTATGAAGGGCAAATCCCCTCAGAAGTATGAAATTAGCAGGAGTGCAGTCCGCAAGGATTTTCCCTGCTTTCTCCTGAAACTCCCTGAGGACCGTGCGGGTTTTGCCTGAACCTGTAACAGGAACGGGCCTGTGCCCCACAAGGCCGGGATCGGTATCCTCGATATCATCGATGAGTCCGTTGCCGCGAAACACGACACATGCCCTGTGCTGCTTGACCGGAATCACGAATGTTTCAACACCATCAATTCTTATATCTGTAAGCATCTCCACAAGTTCTACGCACTTCTCAGTGGATATTCTACCCGCTCTTCTGTCGGTCACGATTCCCGAATCGTCGAGTGTACAGAAATTTATTCTGGCAGCGAGATCGCCGTGCTGCAGTTTAAAACCAACTCCCAATGCCGCCAGCACTCCTCTGCCGACCTGATACATAACGGGATCGTACCCGAATAATCCAAGGTGCGCAGGTCCGCTTCCGGGGGTAATGCCCCTGGCTATAGGTATATGAGCACCTAGTGCTCCTGCAGCCGCCAGCCTGTCCATTTCGGGAGTCTCTGCTGCTTCCAGCGGCGTCCTTCCGCCGAGCTCCTTGATTGATATATCTCCCAGTCCGTCAATTACAGCCAGAAGTATTCTCGAATCGTTCTTCTGAACGAGTTCTTCCACCAGACCTCTGTACATATCCAACCTCAAATCATCCCTGTCATAGAATATCAATCTTCGAATGTAATCCCATCGCCGCAGATTATCTCTCCGGCAATGAACGGTTCAACACCAGACATCCGTAGAAGCTCCATCACTCTGCCCTTATCATTTTCATCCACAACAAGAAGCATACCAGCTCCCATATTAAACGCTTTTCTCATCTCAGAGATGTCCACATGTCCCAATTCGCGAATGAGCTCGAATATCCCGGGTACGCTCCACAGCTGCCTTATATGGGCACCGCAGCCTTCAGGCAAAACCCTTGACAGGTTCCCCGGAATTCCGCCTCCGGTGATATGAGCCATACCTTTCACAAGCTTCTCCCTCAGCAGCGGCTCAAGATACCTCAGATAACTCCTGTGAACTGAGAGCAGAACCTCTCCGACTGTTCCTGTTCCAAGAAGAGGATGGGTGTCAGATGGGGACAATCCTGCGGTTTCAAAGATAACCTTCCGGGCAAGGGAATAACCGTTCGTATGCAGCCCGTTCGATGGAAGACCGATAACGATCATCCCTGGACGGATTTCTGATCCGTCGATAATCATCTCCTTCTCCACCAGTCCTACGATGGTTCCCGCCACATCGTAATCACCTTCATTGTAAAAACCCGGCATCTCAGCTGTTTCTCCTCCTAGAAGGACACAGCCATTCTCGCTGCAGGCGGCGGCAAGCCCCGATACTATATCCGCAGCGATTAATGCTTCAAGCCTGCCGCAAGCTATGTAATCCATGAAGAACAGAGGCACCGCGCCCTGAACGAGAATATCGTTTACACAGTGGTTAACAAGATCACTGCCGACGGTACCGTAGTTTCCCATCATGGAGGCAACTTTGAGTTTTGTGCCAACGCCATCCGTGCTGGCCACAAGGACAGGCTCCTTCATATGGCTGAAATCAGCCCTGAAAAGTCCCCCGAAATGACCCAGGTCTGAAAGGACATCCTTCGTAAATGTCTTTCTCACCCGGGCCTTCATGAGAGCTATAGCCTTATCTCCCTCCTGGATATCGACTCCGCTGCTCCTGTAATCTACAGGTTTCATATTCTGAATTCTCCGAGTTGATTTGTGGAGAGGTAGTATTCCATTCTTGAATCGATATCATCGCGGGTCAACTCCCTGAGTTCCTCCACACCAAAACCGCTGCAGGCATAGCTGGCATTCACCGATCCATATGCCAACCCCTTCTTCATACTTTCAAAGTTCAGATCGCTGTCGCTGCCGGCAAGGTATCCAAGCATCCCCGAGGCAAATGTATCTCCCGCTCCGGTAGGGTCGACTATCTTCGTCAGCGGATAAGCCGGAAGCACAAAGGGGTCACCTCCTCCAAAGATCATCGCACCTGCAGCTCCCATTTTAATAACAGCGTACCGCGGCCCCTTACTGATTATGAACTGGGCCGCATCGAAAAGATTCTTCTTGCGGGATATCTGCATCGATTCGGAAGCGTTGACAAAAACAATATCAACCTTGCTGAAGACTTCAAGAACCTTGTCCCTCTGCTGATCTATCCAGAGATTCATGGTATCAACAGCTATCCAGCGGGGGTTGCGAACCTGCTGCAATACCTGGAGCTGAAGCACAGGGTCTATGTTAGCGAGAAAAATGCACGGCGTGTTTACATAATCCTCCGGAAGTTTCGGTTCAAAACTGGCAAATACACCCAGTTCAGTCCTTATCGTTCGTGCATCTCCGAAATCGGGGCCATACGCGCCTTCCCAGCGGAATGTGGGGCCCTGACCAGTGGTCAGTCCCCTTACATCTATTCTGCGTTCCGCAAGAAACCTTTTCTCGGATACGGGAAAATCCGGCCCAACAACTCCCACTATCCTGACTACATCGAAGCATCCAGCTCCTAGTGAGAAATAGATAGCAGAACCGCCCAGAGTTTCCTCTACCTTTCCCGCAGGAGTGGTAACCGTATCGAGTGCAACAGAGCCAACTACCAGTAGTGCCATAATAAACCTGTCCTGTTCATAATTTGAATACGAATTTACATTCTGTCCGGAGCATCAACTCCCAGTATTCCCAGAAGATCACTGATACAGCGTCTGCATGCCCTGCAAAGCATCAGACGAGCTTCTGAGACATCCCTGTTGTCAGTATCGACTACTCGTACATGCTGATAAAATCTGTGGAATCCGGTAGCCAGATCCGCAAGTATCTCTGTAAGTCTGTGCGGCTCCATTTCATCTGCTGCCGCAGCGACTCGAACTGGTACGGATTCAAGAAGGCGCATCAGCTCCCGTTCATACTCGCCCTCGAGGAGTCTGGAAATACCGCCGGAGAACTCATGAGGAGAGCTTATTCCAGCTTCCCCGGCTGCCGAGAGTATACCTGCTATTCTGGCGTGAGCGTACTGAACATAATAAACCGGGTTCTCGGTGGATTGTTTCCTGGCAAGGTCAAGATCGAAATCCATGTGGGCTTCCGCCCTTCTGGTAAGGAAAAGGTACTTCGTTACATCAGATGAACCTGCATCATCTATAAGTTCCCGGAGTGTTACGAATTCTCCGGACCTGGTTGACATCTTTATTTTCCTGCCATCCTTCACGAGAGTAACGAACTGGTGGATGATAACCCTCAATTTCTCAGAAACTCTCTCTCTGCCAAGAAGACATTCCAGGGCCGCCTTAACATCGCGGCTTGTATCCAGGTGATCCG
>JAUWSQ010000043.1 GCA_030609965.1 Candidatus Fermentibacterota bacterium | reverse complement strand
TCAATTGCGCTGGCGGAGGACTCTATTTCCTCGACAGAGCTGCCGTTACAGCGACAGAAGATTTCAACAACTTCGGTGGACGCGATGTTGGTGTTAAGCTTCACGGCCAGTTCGACATGGTCGGCATTGATGTTGCCTACTTCAATGGTACGGGTGCCTATACCGATGCTGATACATCTGTAAACAATGAATTCGCTGCTCTTTTAAGCGTAGACGCCACAGACTGGCTTACAATAGCCGCTGGTGTTGCGATGATAGGCGAGCCTCAGCTTGATTCTGCTGGAGTTGTTACACAGGAAGAGTGGAGTGCCACAGGAATCGACGCGTACGTTCTTGTCGACTATCCTATTTCCCCTAGCGCCGATCTCATCTTCCAGGGTGAGTTCATGCAGGCCGGTTGGGACCAACCCGAAGACATCGGTGGCGAAGGAAATGACGGAAGCGCTTTCTACGCACTCGCTGGTGTTAACATAGGCCTAGAGAACAGTTTCCTTGCAAGCATCATGCCTGTCGTGCGTTACGAGATGCTCAGTCCATCATACTACCTGACCACAGGCGGAACTGAGCCCGAGAATGGCGTTTCGGTTATCGATGGTTGCGTAAACTGCTTCCTTACCCCCAACAACGACATCCAGATAGGTGTTCGTAACGTTGCTTACGAAACCGACACCATGGACGGCTACACCGATATGTATCTCGGCTGGAGAATGAACTTCTAGAAACTCCGGTAAATATTCTAAAGAGAGGGGATCCGGCTTAATGCCGGATCCCCTCTTCTATTTCAGTTAATGTAAACATTATACGCGTTTCTGGAAACAGTTCGTAAAACTTGCGATTACTATTCACTATCATTATACTCAGAATTACTGAGGTTTAGAATGCAATGAACAGGAGGAGATCGTGAAGATACTTTCAGTAATTGTACTTGTAGTTTCATGTCTTTGTCTTGGTAGTAATGTATACATTTACAATTACGACCAGGTAGATCTGATCTGGGACCCGGTTATCGGTGATTCCATCGATACTGGATACTGGGTTGAACAGACGCTGATCAGCCTTGGGGACAATGTTGATTCAGGAACAGATCTCCCGGCAGATCTGAGCTCCTACGATGCTGTGTTTATGATGATGGGGATGTACACCTGTTGAGGCGACGACAATATAATCGCTCCGGCGGAGCGGGCAATTCTCATTACTTATCTTGAAGCAGGCGGAGGAGTCTACTTCGAGGGCAATGACATCGGTTACAATAATAGAATATACGATATATGGGCATATACCGGGCTGACTTATCTGGGGGACGGGTCTCCTGCTGCAACGGGTAATGTTCAGAGCATTACGGGTTTGGGAATATCGATCGGAATGGAATTCGATTATCCCTACAAATCAGAAGCTGACGGTTATGTAGATTACTTCTCTCCAAACGGGGGAGAGATTCTCTTTGAAAGCCAGGAGGGTTACGGAAGAGTCGGGTGTTCCGGATATTTCAACGTTTATAGAACAATCACTTCCGCGGTAATCTTCAGTGTTTTAGAAGAAATTTCAGCTGGAACCACAAGAGAAGAACTTATGGCAGTCTATATGGATTACCTGACCGGGACCACAGGTATTGGAGAAGGCGGTACAGAGCTGTCCCCTGCCATCGTTACAGTGGCTAATCCAGCCATGGGCTCATTCAACGCAGTTATTGAATTGCAGGAATGCGTTCAGTGTGACCTCGGATTATTTGATCTGACCGGCAGGAAGATCGGAAACTTCTATTCCGGTACATTGTCCGGGGGAACACATAACCTGAGCATTCCCGGCAGCAGTATTTCCGCGGGAACCTATTTTATCCATGGAACAGTTGGAGAGCAGGAAGTCAGTCTTCGTACGGTTCTCCTGAAATAGCAGTTATCATAAAAGCTGTATATTAAGAGCCCGGTTTACGCCGGGCTCTTATTGTTCTTGCACTGTGGTGCACGGTTTACGATACTACGCAGTACAAAAATCAGGGAGGCAGTTATGAGCAGGAAGAGTTCAGGATACCTGAACCCTGAAATCCATGGAAGATTCGACAGGCGGAAAACCGTATTCTTCCGCAGGGATGTTTTCACCGGTTTCGATCACTTCAGGCCTGACACTCTGGATCCGGGTGACCCTGAACTTCTTGAACTGGCCGAGGCCAGGGCATCCTGGGCATTGCATGATAACTATCCTGGTGCGTTCCGCGATACACTGCTGGGGAACAGAAAACTGGTCCATAACCACGCCCCGTTCAGGTACGAGTTTCCAGACTCTAAAACTGCAACTGAAAACATTACTGCGGTAGCAAAAAGATTCGGAGCTTCACTGGTCGGCATCACTGAACTTGATCCAAAATGGCTTTACAGCAATGAGCGTACCGGAAATCCTGTAACACTTCCGCAGAACGCTGTATGGGTTGTAGTGCTGGCGGTGGAAATGAACGGGGAAGCGCTATCCAGATCTCCAGATTTCAGCGCAGCCGCTGAAAGCGGAAGAGGGTATTCGAAGATGGCTGCCCTTGGGGGGGCTGTTGGTGAGTACATACGGCTGTTGGGTTACTACGGCCGTTCCTGCGGTAACGATACCGCTCTCAGTATTCCCCTTGCCATTGATGCAGGCCTTGGTGTGATGGGACGGAACGGTCTGCTCCTTACAAGGGAATTCGGCCCCAGGGTAAGGATATGCAAAGTAATAACCGACCTTGAACTTGTTCAATCACCGAATGAATATCCCACTTCAGAGGAAGTATGCTCCGCTTGTACATTGTGCGCCGAAGCCTGTGAAGCGGATGCGCTCAGCAGTTCTGATTCTCCTACATGGGATATACTCACCGAATCGAACAATCCCGGTGTTCTCAGATGGCAGTTCAATCCCGAGAAGTGTTTCGATTTCTGGCTTGAGATCGGCAGGGACTGTTCCAACTGCATAGCGGCATGCCCCGCAGCTTCCAGGCTCAATAAACTAATGTGTTAGACTATCACCCAGAACGAAAAAACCAATATTAGCAGCGCTGGATAACAGTATAAATCCAAATTCCAGCGTACAATTAATCTGTATTTTTCCACTGAAATGATCAAGTGATGCTCTAAATTACGACACGGATCATATTAGTACCATGTTGCTTGAATATAGTAAGGGGACGTGCATTGCAGCCCGTCCCCTCTTGAATATCGAAGGGTCAGCCCTCTATCTTGATCTTCCTGTGAAGAGCTTTCTCTTCCTTCTTCTCTCCTTTGATGGAAAGTGCTCCGTTGGGTATATCGATCTCGATATCTTCACGATTTATTCCCGGGATCTCAGTTTTGACGACGATGGACAGGGGGCTCCGATCCTGCCAGATGATAATGTCAGATGATTGCGCATCAGTATGACGCGACTATTTGGGGGGTATGCTCCCATCGACAGGGAGAATACGGAGTTAATTACTCGCGATTATTGTCAGCTGAATCTCGATCCGGCATTGACAGTATCTGTACCCTTCGTGTTACATTGACCGGGCAAATTTGCATGCAGTATAATCAGTTCTGGTTTTAAGAATCGTGGTTAAAGGAACCAGCTGAGATATGCTGGTTAATTGAATACTCACATGGGGCAGGGAGTGGATACATGAAAAGCTATCGTATTCTGTTCGGTTCTGCGCTGGTCTCACTGATCGTTCTTCTCGCATGCGGAAGCGCTGCTGTGCCTGCTGAACTTATCGTCGGAAACTGGGATGCCGAGCAAATGGGCGAGACCCGGAGTGTCGAGTTCCGATCCGATGGAACCGTTCAGCCTGAGGGTGAAGAGCTGCAGCGTTACACGGTCGTAGAGGGGGAACCTGACATTGTGCAAATGAAGGATTTGAACTCCGATGTAGTTTATGTTGAGCTTGAGCTAGTATTTGACGGGGAGAACAAGTGTACTCTCTCCGGCGAGGGAATAACCGTGACACTCAATCGGGTGGAGTGAATTCCATCCTTTGCAGGACTTGAGTTAATCAAATCACTAAACTTGAAAATAACAGCAGAAGGGAACTGACATGTCAGCAAAGTACAGCGCACCCCATGAAATGCAGATCGAAACGGACAGGACATATAAACTATCAATCGAAACCGATCGCGGTGAGATTGAACTGGAACTTTTCCCTGAGTACGCCCCCAGGACAGTGAACAATTTCATCTGTCTTGCAAAGGATGGTTATTATGACGGGATCATCTTCCACAGGGTTATCCCCAACTTCATGATACAGGGAGGAGACCCCACCGGAACGGGCAGGGGAGGCCCCGGTTACAATTTTGAGGATGAGTTTACCGGAAACCCCCTGCAGCATGAAACCGGTTCACTTTCCATGGCCAATGCCGGTCCCGGTACCAACGGAAGCCAGTTCTTCATTACCCACTGCCCCCAGTCTCATCTGAACGGGAAGCACACCGTCTTCGGGAAAGTTACCGAGGGGCAGGATGTAGTGGACGCAATCCGTCAGGGTGATGTAATGATAAAGGTAACAGTTCAGAATTGACGTTAGCACTCTGTTGTTACAGATGCGGGCTGATATGGTTGAATGATTGATTTTCATTATCTTCGATTATCGAATTGCAGTTCCTGATAATTCTACTGAATTTACAGAACTCAGCTTTGGAGGAATGAAATGCCTGAAGATATCGTTGATGGACCAGAACCTGCCCCGGAATCTCAAAGCGAGCCTCAGGGAGAACCTCAGGCAGAACCTGTAGAAGAACCGGCTGAAACACCTGCTGCGAATACTGTTCTGGACGATTCCAAACCCGAAATTCATGAGATAAGCTGCAGTAACTGTGGCGCACCCCTCGCATATATGGAGGGTGAAGCTGTTATCACCTGCGAGTACTGCGGAACGACAACGATGCTTGCTGGTTACGACAACATTGTAACGGTTGAATCTCATTTTCTTCTGCCTCCCAAAGTCGGGCGCGATGAAGCTATCGGTATCGCTTCTGGATGGCTTAAAAAGGGTTTCTACAAATCGAAGGATCTTCCCAACAAAGTAACCTGGAGAAAGACGGAAGCAAGGGTTCTTCCTTACTGGATAGTCAGATGCACCGGCAATACCCGCTGGAGCGGCATGCAGAAAAGGACAAAAACAGTTGGTGAGGGCAAAAACAAAGCAACAAAGGAATTCTGGGAACCTGTTCAGGGTCGGATCACCGAGGATTACACATGGCCTGTATACGCCAGGGAGGATACTTCTGAATTCTGGGGAATCCGGAATATTGAACCTGGTAAGCAATGTGTATTCCCGGACTGGGGAAAGTTCATCTTCAGACTTGGAGGCTCGAAACGAGCTCCTAACAAGAACCTCCTTGAGGGAAAGATGGATTTCTCAATCGATGAGCTTAAGAAAGCCAATATGCAGGAGCATATCATCAACGGACAGATCATACAGGAAAGGGCCGAATCGTCCGCCAGGAACAGGATAATTGAACTGCATCAGGAGAAGGCTGAGAGTAAGGCTACAAAAGTCACCGATATAGATACAACTATAGATGTTCAGGGAGTTGATCTGGTTTACCTGCCCATCTGGGAGCTTGTATACAACTATGCCGGCAAGGATTACAACGTACTGGTAGACGCTTGCCGCCAGGAAGTTCTTTCAGGCGAGGCGCCCGTAGGCAAATGGGCAAAAGCAACTATCTTCGACATCATTTTTCTGCTCATAGCAGCTGTATTCGCCGCTATCGGAGCAACATCAGATGGCGGTGCCTCATGGCCGTGGATTGGGACGGGTGTGTTCGGCGGAAGCGCTATCGCATACTCCGTCTGGACCGCAACTATGAAGGAGTGAACTGCTGTAATCGGGCAGGAGAGGATACTATTTTATCAGGGCTTACGAATTATCCTGTTAACCTCGTCACTTAGTTCAAACAGATTACCGATTGGTTTGAAAAAAAGTTTGGGTGAGACCGAACTGATAGACAGAATATCATCGGGAATACTCGTAATCGGAGAGCCTGTATAGATAACATATCTGGCATCAGGCCAAATCTTTGAGGCTTGTCTGATAAATTCAATCCCATCAATTCCCGGTAATCTGAGATCAACAATTACAGAGTTTATCGGCTCATTATTCATCAGTTCCAGTGCTTCTTCTGCTGTCTCGACAGAGTAGGTTCTGAATCCGCAGTCATCAAAATGGAATTTCAGGCTAACGCGGATGGATTCATCGTCATCAATGATCAGTACGCTCAGCTGCTCATTTGAATGAATGTCCATACTGTTTTTCAGATCCTTAATCATCATATCTCGCTTGGTACGTGTTCAAAATCGATCCCGATATCCTGCTTGTGTTCAATATTGTAGATCTCTTCATCGATGAAAACGTCCACAATTCTCGGAGATAGCTGTGTACCGCTTATACTTTTCAGCTCTGAAAGTGCTGTTTCTGTACTCATGGCGTCTCTGTACGGCCTGTCAGATGTAAGAGCATCGTATACATCAGCTACTGAAAGTATCTGCGATTCAAGAAGTAAATCCATTCCCTCTTTCTTCTCGGGATAGCCATTTCCATCGAACCATCTGTGGTGATTGCTGATAAGTGGAAGAATAGGCTTGAAATACTCAACATTCTGGAGAATCTGCTCACCTATTTTAATGTGTTCCTTTATTTTGTCATATTCCTCTGCTGATAGTTTACCCGGTTTATTCAGGACTGCCCGTGCTATACCTATTTTGCCTATATCGTGCAATAGGCTTCCAAGCCTGAGTATCTGCAGACTGTGCTTATCAAGCCCAAGCTTTTTTCCGATTGCAACGCTGTATTCACTCACTCGCAGAGAATGCCCCCTGGTATATGGATCCTTAGCTTCAATGGTCTGGGTTAGTATTACAACGGTGTTGTAGATAGCTCTGGCCAGAGCGGTGTTGGTTATTTCCAGTTCCTCGGTTCGTTCCTGTACCAGGGTTTCCAGATGTTCACGATACATAAGGTTCTGCTTTATAAGATGGGATCTCTCAATGGTTTCTTCTACTCTGTGAAGAAGCCCCGCCATGTCCATAACCGGCTTGGTCAAGTAATCCCATGCGCCTATGCGAAGGGATTTTATTGCATCCTCAAGAACATCTGTTCCGGATATAACTATGGATGGGATATTCCTGCCTGATTCTTTTACATGCTTAATTACTTCATGTCCGCTCACTTCAGGCATTCTCAGATCAATAAGAACGCATTGTAGATCTTCCCGATCGAACAGCTCAATACCCTGCCGGCCGTTTTCTGCGAGGAGAACCTCATAACCGTTGTCTTCAAGGTATATCTTAAAACTGGTTCTTATGGCTTCCTCATCGTCTATAACCAGTATTAAGCCTTTATGATTCATCTGAAGTAATCGGCAGCCTGATTATGAATCTGGTATGCCTTCCTGGTACGGATTTTACTTCCAGTTCTCCACCGTGACCCTCTGTAACAATGAAATATGAAACGGAAAGGCCAAGTCCTGTTCCCACCCCAACTTCCTTTGTTGTGAAGAAGGGTTCGAAGATTCGCTTCCGGATATCAGCAGGAATCCCGGGACCGTTGTCCTGTATTTCAATGACAACGAAATCGTCTTTGGTAGTGATTTTAAGAATGAAACGTGGCTTTTTGGGTTTGCCTGTACTGGATTTTGATTTCCACATTGCTTCTGTTCCATTACGAAGGATATTGAGGAAAACCTGTTGAATCTTGCTTTTCTCGCAGAGGATCTTCGGCACTGACTGGTCGTATTCCCTTTTAATCTCGATATGCCTGAAATCGTATTTCTTTTTTAGATCGTAATCATTCTGAGCAAGCTCCACTGTTTTATCCAGAAGCTCAGCTACATCGGAAAGGGAGGGTTTTGATTCGCTCTTCCTTGCGAAACTCAGCATATTCTGGACGATTGAAGCAGCTCTTCTACCTGAATCATGGATCAGTCTCAACTGATGAAGAATGCTCCTTTTTTCGAGGAAATTCCTGATTGCCTCCATTGTTGTTCCCACTTCAGCAGCAATCCTGTCATTCTCCGGCAGATAGTCCGTAAGTCTTCTGAGAATGACTTCTGCATTCTGCATCATTCCAGCAAGAGGATTGTTAATTTCATGAGCCATACCTGCGGCAAGTCCCCCGACAGAAAGCATTTTCTCTGACTGTATCATCATTTCTTCAAGGCGGACCTGCTCGGTAACATCATCAATCCTTAGAACAGCACCCTCAACATCGTTCGCCACCAGAGGATATACAGTCAGGTTCTCAATTCGGTTATCATCTTCAGTGGAAGTATTCTGCCTGGCTTTGTACTTCACTTTTCTTGAGGAAATACTCTCCGAGATCAAAGAAGAATATTCGCTGAGCCAAGGAATCACATCACTCAGTTCCCTGCCGAATGCTTCCCCGGCATTTAATCCAGACCTGTTTTCAGCCTCTGAATTCCAGAGAGTAATCCTGTTCTTTGTACTTACTCCTATAAGAACACTGGGCATCGAATCGATGATATTCGCAAGGTAATTCCTGAGATGATTGAGTTCCAGTTCTGATTTCTTGCGATCCGTAATGTCTCTGACAGTGGCCTGGAGAAAAGTATTATCCTGCATTTCAACCCGGGTCAGGAGTACAGTTGCCGGAAAATCTTCCCCCGATAATCTGCGGTGTATCCATTCAAAGAAGTTGGATCCTTCTCTCATGGCGATACCTATCATCTGTTTTGCCTTGTCAGATGACAATTGTCCGTCAGGTTGGTATCTGGGGGATAGATTCCAGGGTCCCATGGAAGTGAGCTCCTCGATGGATGATACACAGAACATTCCCAGAATCGCGGGATTTCCTGATGTGAATTTCCATGAAGGCTGCTCAAGTGTCATTATTGCGTCATGGGAGGAATCGAAAAGTTTTCGATATCTCTTTTCCGATTTTACAAGCTTTGCCTCCGCATCAAGTTTCCCCATGGCGAAAGCTATATCATTCGTTACTTCCTGCAGCAGAGCACCCTCTTCATCGTCAATAACAGATTCGCTTGAGAGGGCAACAAACAGAATACCTACAGTTCTGTCCTCGGATTGCATTGGAGCGACAACTGTCGAGTAGAATTTTTCCGCGTGCTTACCAAGATGAATGCAACCTTCGCATTGATCGGGGTCTTTCATAATAACATAATGCCCGGTTTCAACGGCCTGAGCGACGCATATAGGAAATACCCCCGAAATCAATTCGTCTTTAAGGTAGCTTTCTGTTCCAGCCTGGAAAATCCCACTTATTATCTGATCATCATCCAGCAGCATTATGGTGCAGTCCTGATACGATCTTGTTTCTATCAGAGTTTCGCATGCTTTCTGCAGAAGACTTTCCAGTTCGGTCTCCTGAACAATCAGCTGATTGACATTCCTGATTGCGAGAAGAAGCGAGTTGAGATCCTCTATATGCTTGGAAGCAATCCATTGTTCCGTAACGTCAAGCATGATACCATTTAATAAGAGAATATCATTAAGAAGGGTTGGCTTTGCTATACCTCTTATATGAATCATATCTCCTGCAGACCTGAGAAATGGAGTTTCGAAATTCCAGTTTCCAACTGCTGTAACAGCCTTATCTATTGAGGAATAGAAATCATCTCTGTATTCCTTGGAGGGTATTCCATGCACGAAACTATCAAAAAGGTCTTCCGCATCCTCCGGGATACCTAAAACGTTTTCTTGATTGCCGCTGACAAAATCAAAACCATATTCCCCTGTTTTACGGATATAGAACTGGAATATTACACCCGGGATATTCCGGGCTGCTTCGTTGAGCTTCAGTTCACTATGAAGAAGTTCATCTTCCGCTTTCTGCTGATTAGTTACATCCTGCTGGATACCGAATATCTCCACCGGGTTGTTCTGGTCATCCATGCTGATGACTTCAGGTTCTGGAGCTGCGATCCAGCGTATCTCACCGTCAGGCCTGATAATTCTGAAGATCAGAGCTTTTGACCCGTGGCCTTTGAAAGCGTTCTCTGAAGCTTTCCTGACATCATTGATGTCGTCAGGGTGTGTGAAAGCTTCGATAAAATCGTCGATATCGGAATATTCTTTCTGTTCCGAAATAGAATAAATCCGACATAATTCCGTAGATAGTATGACTTTCCCGGTCTTAAGATTCCATTTCCAGCTTCCGACATTAGCGAGTGTCTGAATCTTCTTCAGTTCGGTTTCGCTTTTTATATGTCTGTCTTCATCTCTTCTGTTCTTAACCGCTTCCAGAAGAAGATCTGAGAGCCGGCTCTGAAGTGCTTCATAACTGTCAGAATCTGGAATGTCCCTGCAGCCGAAGGTGTCCAGGTAGCATTGAGCAATACTCTTAACTTCAGGTAAATAGTTCTCCGGGATTGAAAGATGCCAGAAAGAAGGAGATGCCGGTGATGAGCTGAAGGAATCTCCAGGTGTTACGATAACCCCTATGGGTTTGGCCGGATAAGCACGCAGAAAAGTGAGAGCCTTCTGTACTGTTTCCGCATAAAGAACTATGGTTGTAGAAGGAAGCACTTCCTGTATGGCATTAATCGACTTGAAACCTTCAGGTGTATGCTCTGCAAGACTGAATAGCTGAATATCCATATTGTCACTCCATTCAGGCCTTAAGAATACACATTGCATCAACCTGTGACAATTGTAGTCAATTTCACCTGAAAATAATAGTCTGACTGTCCACGGACAATGCTGTAGCTGACATCCTGCCGGCTTTATCGCATGGATGTTTTTCGGAATAACATCCTGTCGTCTATACAGGAATCTAATAACGAATGATATTAAGCTCGAAAACAATTCTCAATGACTGATCTATTTCCAGCATTACGGCGGGGGACAGGGGCTTGAACAGGATTTGGAAGAGCAGTTATAATATCTGAATCAGTAACCTAAGGAGTATCAATGCGTTCACTCATATGGATAATTGGATTAATATCTAGTATTCTTGTTTTCGCTTGTTCAGAGAGTGCTACTCATGAGGCAGATTCAAGTATTGATAGCGTACAGGCTTTCCAGGATACTATGTTGAAATGGGAGCATTACATGGAGTCATCATCTGAAGGGCTATGGGAAGATTCAGTTCAATACGATCTTGAGATTGAGAGAATTCATTCTTTCGGTGGAGAAGACAACCCTAATCCCCAATTTTATAGACCATATTTTGTTCATATTATTGGCGATACTCTCCTAATCACTGATGATGCCACTGTAACAATGTTAGATCGGTTTAGTACAAACGGACAGTATTTAGATTCTTATTGCCTGCCAGATTCAGAGATTAGCATTGTAAGCTATAATGGGAATGGATATATGGTGGCAATTCAATCGCCTACAGGTACGATATTCGGGTATAGAATAGGTTACACAATCAATACCTTGTGATACATCATACTTATCTCAATATGGAATACATACGGTAAAATTGTCCTTTTGATTGTACTGTGGAACACATACTGAGTATCGGGTTAGAGCTTGAAGGCTTACATGATACTCGTCATGTAAGATAATGGTAAATAATTATATACGATGAAAAATATCAGAATAATTGCATTTTTTACCTTCATTGTGTATTTTTAACCGATAAATTACCAGAATGAACGGGGGATTTCCCGGTGAAGCTAACCAGCAATGCCGTCTCAAGGCCTGTAGCCATAACAGTTCTTTCTATAGTTGCAGCCCTTCTCGGAACAGTCGCAGTGATGAAGATGCCGGTGGACCTTCTTCCATCGGTCGAGTATCCAAGGCTGACCATTGAAACAACCTACCCATCATCCAGCCCGTACGAGGTTGAACGTCTCGTAACCGATCCCCTTGAAAACGCTGTGGCAGGAGTCCGTGGACTCAGGAGCTACAGCTCCCGGTCCTACGGTGACAGAAGCAGGATCACGCTGGAGTTCGACTGGGGCGCCAGGATGGACTTTACCCGGCTGGAGGTCAGGGAGAAGCTGGATGTGGCAGGATGGTCGCTTCCCGATGAAGCCGGCAGACCGACCATTGTAGACTACGATCCTTCAAGAAGACCCTTCATGGAAATCCTCATGACTATGGAATCCAGCGACTGGACGGAAGTTACCGATTTTGCCAGGAGACTTGTCACCACCAGGATAGATCAGGCCGAAGGTGTAGCCGGATGCGAAATACAGGGAGAAGCCGAAGCGGCTGTATTCGTGCGGCTGCGGGAAGGCGTAGTTGAAGAGCTGAACCTTGACCCTCAGCATATATCCCTGGCTCTCCAGGGGGCTAATGTGTCCATGTCCGGCGGGCTTGTACGCGATGGACAGAGGGAGTACTTCCTTTCACTTGAGGGTGAGTTCTCCACACTTGCCGATGTTGAGAATACTGTTATCGGCGTCAGGGGTACCACACCGCTGCTGCTGAGCGATGTAGCGGAAGTTTCCCTTGGCGAGAAGCCGGTTACCGAATGGGCCAGTTTTAACGGAGAACGCTGCCTTATTATACGAGTCAGGAAAATGGCCGAGTCCAATACGGTTGAAGTCGCTCGTGAAGTCGAGGAACTCCTTTCGGAGCTCAATAACGAATACGAAGCCCTGCAGCTTAGTGTTATCCAGAACGATGCGGAATTCATTGAAGAATCCATCGGTGAGGTGATCGAAGCGCTCCTTCTTGGCGGCCTTCTTGCATTCCTGGTTCTATTCTTCTTTCTTAAGGACTGGAGAAGCCCGCTGGTCCTGGGCCTTTCTCTTCCGCTGAGTATCGCAATTGCGCTGTTCTTCCTGTTCATATCAGGTGTTTCGCTGAACATCATGTCACTCGGAGGCCTTGCTCTTGGAACAGGATTGCTTGTTGATAACGCGGTTGTTGTACTGGAAGCTATCTTCAGACGCAGAGAAGAGGGTGAAAGTGCGATCAGTGCCGCTAAATCCGGCACATCGGAAGTCGGCAAGGCTATTACGGCAAGTACACTGACCACCCTTATCGTTTTCTTTCCTGTGGTTTACATGGAGGGTATAACCAGCCAGCTATTCCGAGATCAGGCGCTGGCTGTTGGATTTGCTCTTCTTGCAAGCCTCCTGGTTGCTGTTACTATCATTCCCGCTCTCACAGCCAGAATTAAAAAGCTGAAGAAAAGCGAAGACGTGACAACCCGGCTGAAGGATCGCTATGTGAGCCTCATGGAGAGGATTCTTAAACGTCCTGTAGTCGTATTGTCCGGAGTGCTGGTGGTTTTTGTAATATCACTGCTGGCCGGTGCTGGGCTTCCCATGCAGCTGCTTCCCAGCACTCCTGTTAACCAGCTGGAGATTTCCTACTCGGCTCCAAGAGGCACGTCCATGGCACAGATGATAGAACTTTCCGAGGAGGTTACCGATCTTGCTGCTTCTTCCGGTGCGGACTGGGTCTCAGGCCGTAGCGGCGTCCGCTCCTCCGAAGGAGTGGATGCTGTTCTGACCGCTTCCTATCCGTCTCCCGAGGATGCGACAGGAATCATGCAGGTACTGAGAGACGCCTGGAATACTACATTCAATTTCCCCATTACCGTTGAAAAACGGCAGTCCCTTCTTGGGGAGATACTGGGCGGAGGAAGTTCCTTCACAGTCTATCTCGAGGGCGAGAACATTGGTATCGATCTTGCTGCAGCTGAGGGTCTTGCGGCAATATTGTCACAGTATGACGGAGTGGAATCGGCAGATGTTCAGTACCTTCCCGGTAAACCGGAAATGGTCCTTGACCTGGACCAGGAGCTGCTGAACCTGTTCGGATTGACCGCAAACGATGTAGCCGATTTCGTTGAGAGTTTATCAAGGGGTATTACGGTAACCACTTATTACCGTCAGGATGAGAGAGTTGATGTTGTTCTTCTTGCAGGGAGCGGGGAGGGAATTCCGACAGATTCTCTACTTGCCAGATCGATGCCCACATCATCCGGCCTTCTTCAGCTCAGCAGGGTAACCGAGCCTTATCGTCAGCAGACTCCCGGTTTCATCGAACACAATCAGGGGAACCGTGCCGTGGGTGTACAGGTTCAGGGCTCCGGAAGCAACCTTGCAAGGGTATCGAGGGACGTGGTCGCCGCCGCAGACACTCTGCTCCGGGAAGCGCCCGTGCAACTGAGGCAGGGGAATGAGATCGAGGAGATGAACCGCACCACATCAAGCATTGTACTTGCAGTTCTTCTTGCCATAGGCCTCGTTTACGTTCTTCTTGCCACTCAGTTCGAATCGTTCCGTGAACCTTTCGTGATAATGTTCACAGTCCCTATGGGGATTATCGGCGTTGTAATCGGTCTGGGATTATTCGGTCAAAGCTGGAATGCGCTCTCCGGTATTGGAGTGGTTGTACTTTCAGGTATCGTCGTTAATGACGGCATACTCCTGGTTGAGAGGATCGGACAACTTCGGAAGCAGGGGCTTGGCAAGAACAGCGCCATTATCCAGGCGGGTAGAGACAGGTTCAGGCCTGTTCTCATGACTACGGTAACCACCGTTCTCGGTCTTTTTCCAATGGCAATAGGATTCGGTTCCGGTGCCAGCCTGCGCCAGCCTCTTGCAATTGCCGTGATTGGCGGAATATCCGTGGCGACCGTCCTTACTCTTGTTGTAGTTCCCGTTCTGTACAGAATACTCTCAGGAAAGAGGGATACAGTTGTCGATGGTTGATCTGGTTCTAAAGAGGCCGCGGGGAACCGCCGTTATTTTTGTAGCCCTGCTGGTTCTGGCGGTAGTATCCTTTAACAAAGTTCCAATTGAGGGTACACCCGATGCCACTCTGCCGACGCTGAATATCTCCGCCAACTGGTCAGGTGCCGATCCTGAAGCAGTATGTGAACAGGTTACACGCCCCATCGAAGATGTTGCGCGTGAAGTTGAGGGTGTAGTTGAAGTTTCATCCACATCCAGACCCGGCAACAGCAACGTAAGCGTTTCCTTCGAAAAGGGAACGGATATGGATGTCGCGGCAATGGTGCTTACAGAAAGAATCTCTTTCCTGCAGGATGAACTACCCGATGCTGTCAATACCGGAAGCATAACCCAGGCGGTTCCACGTGAGCTTGATAGCGAGGGTTTTTTGATCTATGCCATCACAGGTGCTGAGCCCTCCATTCTGAAGCAGATAGCGGACGATCTTATCGTTCCCAGACTTGAGCGTATCGGCGGAGTAAGTTCCGTGATAGTTGAGGGTCTCGGCAGGCAGGAAATCGTTATTGACATAGACCGCGATGCCCTGAACGCCCTGGACCTTACCCTCTCCGAAATCGGCAGAGCAGTACGCCTGGGCATAGTGGACAGAAATGCTGGTGTGGCAGTTGATACATCCGGGCTCGAAGCGGTTATCCGTCTTTCGACAGTCCCTTCCAATGTTGCCGAACTTAATGATCTTGTTGTCTCGAACCGGGGCGGAAGATTCATTACACTTTCCGATGTTTCCAGCAGGATAATGGTGGATTACAGCGAAAGTAATAATAACATATTCAGGTACAACGGCATGGATCAGGTGACCCTTTCGATAGACCGGAGCGCGTCCAGCAATGCTGTTCGTGTTGCAGGTATGGTCAAGTCCGAGATTGAGAAACTAGTGGCAGAACTGCCGCAATCTATAGAGCTCGACCTCATGGAGGATGGCACGGAGGGCATAACCAGCGATCTGAAGGAACTATCATGGAGAGCTCTTATTTCGCTCGCTGCCATTATTCTGATTCTACTTCTGCTTAACCACAGCCCGCTTTCCACACCCCTGATACTGACCTCAATTATCTTTTCAGCCGCGATGGCTGTTACAGCAGTCTATCTTGCCGGGTACAGCATCAATGTGCTGACACTCAGTGCGCTTGCCATAGCCTTCGGGCTTCTTGTCGACGGAGCTGTTGTTGTACTCGAAGCCATAGGTTTCCGCAGAAGACAGGGGATGTCTCCGATGGAGGCAGCCCGGGTCGGCGCTAAGGAAGTAGCCATACCTATCCTGGGCGGCATACTCACAACAATGGTGGCCCTGGTACCTATTCTGGCCAGCGAAGGTTTTCTGAGACTCTATTACCGGCCGTTTGCCTTTACAATCGCTGCCACCCTTTCGGCCTCCTACTTCATTTGCCTGACACTGGTGCCTTCGGTTGCGGGAAGGTGGAAATCGAACAAATGGTACAGGGAGAAAAAATGGGACAGGCATCTTGCCAGGATGATAGCGGTTCTTCATCACAGGCCTCTGATAGCTGTTCTTTTCTCACTGCTGCTTGTAGCAGGTGGAGTCTACGTATTCATCACCAAAGTCGAAAAAGGGGAGGAGTGGGGCTTCAGTTTCGATGTTGATTACATAATGGTATGGATGCAATTTCCTCCGGGAACACCCCAGGATGTCGTGGATGATGCAACCAGGGGATTCGAAGAAATACTGACAAACAGTGATGGAATTAAGTCGACAAGAACCTCGGTATATGGAGAAAGTGCAAATGTTTATTCGATTCTTACCGATGAAGCCGTTGAAACCGGATACGGCCTTCAGATAGAAGCCGAAGTGGTGGCGGTGGCTACGACTCTTGGCGGCACCCGGAGTGTGTATGTGAGGGGGATGAACCCTGAACCATACTGGAGAAGCACCAGAAGCGCCGGTATGATGCAGACAATCGAATTGCGGGGATTCGATTACAAGGGGCTCAAGAACATTGCCCTGGCCATGATGACAATGCTGGAGCGTCATCCAAGAGTAGGTGAGGTTAACATTAACTGGGATCCGAGAAGGCCGGAGCGCAACCAGCTCGCGGTGGCTTTCGACAGGCAGGAACTCGCTGATCTCGGTGTGAATCCCTATCAGATATTCCAGGCTTTCAGATACAATCTTGCCGGAGGGTATGGAGCCGAGGTTCAGATAGGTGATGAGCGAATAGACATGACTTTCAGGATAGACGGTATGGAAAACCCTGAACTTTCCGATGTACTCGAGAGCCGTATCCTGACCAGCGGCGGAACCATGGAGCTTGGTGATATTATCCGGATCGATACGCTTGATGTTCAGGGTTCTGTCGAGCGGGAAAATGGTGAATACATCCGTACGGTTGCCTATTCGTTCATGGGTGCAGAGAGAATGGCTGCCCGTTTCAGGGTAACACTTCTGGATAACCTTGAACTTCCCTCCGGGTACAGGGTTTTCGAAGAGACCTACATACCATTCTGGCTTCAGGATGACGATACCAATATGGATCTGATAGTCCTGCTTGCGATCCTGGCCGTTTTTGCGGTAACCGCCATAGTATTTGAATCGTTCAAGGCTCCGCTTTATATCCTGGCCGTAATACCCATGGCTATGGTGGGAGTGGTTGCCGGTTTCTGGGCATTTGATAAGATATTCACTCCGGAAGCCTACGTAGGGAGCGTTTTCCTCGTTGGCATTGCGGTTAACAATTCGATATTACTGGTAGACAGTTTTCAGAAGAAGATAAAAACCGGTATAGATATCAGAAAAGTTGCGGACATGGTGGTTGCGGAAAGGCTCCGGCCTATTCTGCAGACCAGCGCTACAACGATTCTGGGGCTGCTTCCACTCGTCCTGTGGCCAATAGCACAGAGTAATGATCTGTGGGAGAATCTCGCCTTTACCGTTGTCTGCGGTATGGTGATTTCCACGCCCCTTGTACTGATATCTCTGCCTGCACTAATACAGTTGACTTCCGCGAAAGAGAGGAAGAAGAAGTGATAAGAAAATCAGCTTTCGCCGTATCTATTTTAATTCTGTTTCTTGCCGCCTGCGGTGGTGAGGAGGAAGAAGCAGAAATGGAGACCCTTGAACCTTCCCCTCTGCCGGTAACGGCAGCAGTGACCGCAGTTGATACATTGTTCGAAGTTGTGGGATCAACGGGAAGGATAGCATCTGCCAGAACACAGCGCCTCACAGCGCAGATTCAGGGAGAAATTGTTCAGGCCCCTGAATATGTAGGCATGGAAGTAAGCGATGGAGAGGTCATATTCAGGATCGCTTCCGGCGAGAGTGCTTCCAGGTTATCAAGTGCAAGCAGCTCTTACCGGAACTCACAGGCTCTGTACGAATTCGAATGCGAAAATTACAGAGGTGAACTTACACCGGAAGTTCAAAGCATGCTCCGCCAGACCACAGGATTGGCCGACGCGCAGACAAGCCTGTCTTCAGCCCAGACTCAGTACAGCAACGCTGCAATCAGGGCTGGTTTTAACGGATTAGTGTCCGACGTATCGGCAAGGGAAGGGATGGTTGTTTACCCCGGTACCCTTCTCGGAGAGATCATAGATCCCTGGAGCCTTCAGGCGAAGGTGAACCTCGATGAACGTGAACTTGCACGGTGCGAGAGCGGCCAGAGGGTTTACGTTACAATTCCATCTCTCAACGATACTACACTGCTCGGAACCGTTGCATCGGTATCTCCGGTCATTGACCCTTCGATGAGGGCTGGAGAAGTTATTATCGACCTTCCCGCCGTACCGGACCTCAGAACCGGAGCCACAGCAAGGCTTGAGATAGTTGTTGCCGTGTATCCGGATCAGCTTGTAGTACCCCAGGAGGCCATCCTTATAAGGGATGACCGTGACATGGTATTCGTTGTTGTGGACGGTCACGCCCAGTGGCGTTACGTTACTCTGGGTCCTGAAGGCAGAGGCATTGTAGCAATTATTGAGGGGTCTGAGGAGGGGATTGAAGTTGGTGACCAGGTTATCACCTCCGGACATTACTCCCTTGCCCACGAAGCTCCCGTGGCGGTGGTCAACTAGCGGGGTCGGACATCAGTTACGACAATTACTGAATAATCTCTCAGGAAGCAGCTCTACTGCAGCAGCTGTTCTGCTGTAAGCTTATATCCTTGACAACCATAAACCTATGACTTATCAGTATAAATGATGATATCCGTCATCTTCATTTCTTCTGAGAGAAGGTATCATATGAGAGCGCAAGTTATGATGGTACTGATACTTTTGACATTCCACTCTATCGTGCTATCTGGATGGCTGATCGAAGACGTGGATCTCCCTGGAATTGACCCATCTCTTGCACTTAACTCTGCCGGATATCCCGATCATGACCTGAGATACGCAGGGAATGACGGGACCGGTATTAGTCAAGGGTACGAAGAAGCGGACTACAACCTTTTGTGTGGATACCTGCATCCGAATCCGACCTTTGGGATGACCTCGTTTTACCCGCCTTATTCTGTATCCAGCAGGCCTCTTATCCGCTGACCAAGCGCAGAAAGGCTGAAGGGTTTTTCAAGCAGCTCTATGTCAAGCTTTTCAATATCAACAGGTAGGATATCGTTCCTGGCGTAGCCTGTTATGTAGAGGATCTGCCCGTTGAAACCATCTTCTTCCAGCAGTGAAGCAAGATCTACTCCGTTGATGCCCGGCAACACAATATCGGTAAGAAGGAGCTGGAATTGTATACTGCTGCCTTTGAACAGTTCCATCGCCTCTTCCGCCGACTCAGCCGATACCACCTCGTACCCCTTTCTGGACAGATGCCGCTGAATCACATTTCTTAGAATTTCGTCGTCTTCCACCAGAAGGATGCCCTCACCCTTGCTGGATCCAGTATTCTGAATAGGCTGTTCCTTCTTATGGGGAGTATGCTCTCCTTCAACCCTGGGCAGGAATACATCGAAGGTTGTACCCACTCCGGGTTCGCTGCTGACCTCAATAACTCCTTTACTCTGCTTGATGATACCGTACACCATGGCAAGCCCAAGACCGCTGCCCTTATCGCTTATCTTGGTGGAATAGAAGGGCTCGAAGATACGTGCCTGGGTATCTGAGTCCATTCCACTTCCCGTATCGCTGATGGATATCCGCACATATTGACCCGGACGAAGATCGGGATTGATTACCAGTGAGTGTTCATCAATATCAATGTTGCTTACATCGATTGTAAGTTTCCCACCCAAGCTCATGGCGTCCCTCGCGTTTATCACAAGATTGACGATAACCTGTTCGAACTGGCTTTCATCCGCGAATACACACCCTGCTTTCTTAGAGAAGGATGTGACAAGTTGAATATCCTCACTCAGCAACCTGCTCAGCATCCTCTGAAGCCCTGACACGACCTTGCTTATGTCCAGAATCCTTGGCTGGAGTATCTGCTGCCTGCTGAACGCCAGAAGCTGTCTGGTGAGTGCGGAGGCGCGGTCGGCGGCATTGCTTATCTCCTCGGCATCCGGCCTGAGGAGATGTGTGTCGGAAAGGTCCGAAAGGATGAACTCCGAATGTGCCTTTATCACCGTAAGCAGATTATTGAAATCGTGTGCGACTCCCCCAGCGAGCCTTCCGACAGCATCGAGTTTCTGGGACTGCAGAAGCTGGGCTTCAAGTATTTTCCTGCCGGTAATATCCCGAACCAGAGACTGAGTACCTTGAGCAGCACCATCCTGCTCGACCAAAGCAACGCCAACCTCGAGCCATATTCTGCCGCCGCCCATTTTAATGCCTTCAAACTCGAATCTGTCGGGAACATCTTCACCTGCAAGACGCCGCATATGGTAATCCCTGACCTTCTCTCTCCATTCCGGCGCAACGTATCTGAAAGGATCCATGTTCAGGATATCATTTCTGGAGAGGCCGAATATCTTAAGGAAACAATCATTGGCGTAAATGATCTTGCCGTTCTGATCATCCAGCATTACCCCGTCTGAGATATGTGAGACCATCCTGCTGAGGAAATCATCCTTCTCCTTGAGGAGTTTTTCCAGTTGCATGTTCTTCAGAATAAGCTCTTCCTTGTGAACGCTTATCTTCACATTGGCTTTCTGCAGTGATTCTGCCTGCGTCTCTATAAGCTTTTTCTTCTCGACCAGTTCAACGTTTTTAAGGCGGTGGATTTCCGCCTCCTGCTCGGCCTGCTCAGTCTGGTACTTTGCATCAATCTCTGCAATGATCTTGCTTTTCTCGAGGGAGAAAAGCTTCTTCTCAAGTTCGCTCATTCTCCTGTGATATTCAAACGCCTTCTCGAAATCCCCTTCTTTCTCGTATAGCTCGCAGAGGGAGTGGCACCCCTGCAGCATGAAATCCAAAGCTTCTGACTGTTCAGCGGTTTGGAGGCCCCTGTTCAGATATTCACGTGCATCATCGTAATTGCCGAGCTGAAGGTTACTTGTACCTATATTGATGTAGTTGCCTGCTAACGATCTAAGTTCCCCCTGCTCCTCACTGAGCTCCGCAGCTTTCACGAAGAAGACGATCGCTTCTTCCAGGTTACCGTTAATGTTGTTGAGGATACCTATATTGTTGGTGGCACTCCTTATGGTTTTGCTGTCGTCTTCTTCAACAGCCATTGCCAGCGATTCTTCAAGGCACTTCAGTGCCTCTTCGTTTCTTTCTAAAGTGAGAAGAGCCAACCCCATTGAGTTAAGATTATTCGCAAGCTGTTTCCGATCACCTAATTCCTCGAAGAGTACTCTGCTCCTTTTAAAATATTCAAGGGCATCTTCCGATTCCCCGCTTGAATGATACACCAGACCGATGCTGCCAAGCACCTCAGCAATGCCCTGTTTTGAATCAATTTCCTCGTAAATAGAAATAGCTCTGTGAAGGTGTTTCAGGGCTTCAACATGGGAAAGCTGCCCAAGGCTGGCCCTGCCCAGTGCATTAAGAGCTTTTGCTTCATGTGATCTGGATCTCAAGTGTATTGCCAGAATAAGGGCTTCTTCTGCATAGGAATGAGCTTTAGAGGGTGAAACCTTGAAATTCCTCTGGGAGAGTTCGATCAGAAGTTCTGTGCGCTCCTGACCGGCTGCCGATTCAAGCCTGTTTTCCAGCGCCTGCAAAGAATCGGTCATACGATCTGATTCCCCTCTTGATAAGAAACATCTAACTAATAATAGAGACTTGATGTGCGTGCGTCAAAGTACCAGATTACCCGGTATCGTATAATCAGGGAATCGCAGGCCTGTTCTCGCATGGTTTCACTGCCAGTTTCGACATACGCTTCCTCCTGTTAGCTATCTTATCTTCCAATTCAGGGAACTGCTCCTGGATCAATGTCAGTGTATCGTACATCAGATCGTAGAGCATCGCTTCGGATTCTTTTCCGGGATTATCGAGCATCCAGCGTATGTTTTCACATGTCAGCTTTTTAGGTCTTACTGCCATTCTGTCGATTTCGTAGCCCAGCCATCTGGGTTCTGCTGCTGAGTAGTACCGCCTGTTCAGGGCTGCGTTTATCGACAGGAGCCGCTTGAGCATTGTGCACATACCATCCTGGTAAGCGAGATAGTCTCCACGCTCCAGGCACTGGTGAACCAGGTATCCTCTCACGTAGAATCCGATGTTCCGTTTGATCACTTCCTTTGCAAGATCGTCTGGATAATTCCTAAGCCGGTTTTTCCACTCATTGCAGAGAGCCTCCCCGTAGAATGGGATACTATCGAGGAACCCGCCGACCATTCCGATAAGACCAGGATCCGCGTCCAACTCCTCAAGAAGAGAAGAGGTCCATTGCTTCCACCCATCCATAGTCCCATGCCCAAAATCGATCTTCAGCCCATCGACGTGATAACTCTCGATGAAGGATCCCGGAGCCATGCTCAGAAGGTCGGTTCTCTCGAGACCCATGGCTTTCTGAAGTGGTTCGGCTTTAATCCAGTCCTCGTCCAGTTCGTTCCAGTAGACCACGATGTCCAGGTCGGAGTAGGCATCTGAAATGCCTTTTGTGGGGGAGCCTCCAAGACAGACCATTGTTACCTCGGGATGGCTTGCGTAGTGAACGGAAAGTTCGCGCGAAAGGTCTATCCGCCACTTACTCGCCTCATTCATACCATGATCCATTCTACACCCCTTCATCTTAGTTCTGAAAACATATATGATTCATCAGCTTCGTCAGAGTGTTATTATAAAACACATAGTGCAATCGTAAATCTGAATCCCGCCTGAGATTTGCATTCTCCGATCAGGGTCTTTATGGTTATTCTCTCCATTGAGCGAACACTTAAAACGGACAGGATGAAACAGCATGAAACCTGTAGATGAAAAAATGATAAGCGAATACCTTGATAAATGGAAACCGCTGCTGAGCCTCAGTGACTGGGATATCCGCCCGGTTATCGTACAGAAGGAATGGCGTAAATCCGGTGATGTCAAAATAGACAGCAGCAACAGAATGGCTGCCGTGATGATTAAATCCGATCTTGACCCTGTTTTTCTGGAAGAGGTTGTAGTTCATGAACTTCTTCATATTAAGCTTTGGGGTCTTGATCAGATGATTGAGGAATCCCTTAATGCCCTCTTTGATGAGAATGACAGCGAGGGCAAACGGTACTATGCCCAGGGTCAGTTCATGGAAGAGCTTGAGACCACGACGCAGGATCTCACCAGAGCACTTCTGGATGCTACGGGATTTGAAGGGGAGTACATGTTCAAGAGAGTGCAGAAGCAGATAGACAAAGAGATCGAATAGAGCCTGGTTATCTGAGAATTCTATCCGTGACCTCAGTAAGCGAATGCAATTCCATCGAGGCTCTGAGTTCCCTCTCTTTCTCTTCCGGCAGTTCATCAAGAATATCACGGAGCAACTTTTTAATTTCCGCTTTCTCCTCAAGGATTGCGATGGCTCTTAGCAGTCGATGCTTTATTGTCAGCGGTTAATAACCTGATTCAGAAAGCAACCTTATAGCTTCGCCTGATCTGATTACCGCAGAGTTCGGACAGGATAGAAGATTGCAGAAGGCAATTGCCTGGTGCGGGTCCTTTTTTGGGTATAAGTAGCACATTACAGTCACTGCATCGGGATCACAGGGACAGC
>JAUWSQ010000008.1 GCA_030609965.1 Candidatus Fermentibacterota bacterium | reverse complement strand
TGCGGACTTCAGGTGGAACTGGAAACCTCTGGACCTGTTTTCAAGGATTGAAAAACTCGGCACTGCCGAGCGGAAAGGGCAGCTCAGTGTTCCCCCGATGGTAATAGGACCGACTGTGCTGTAGTATTTAGATTACTTGCGGAGGTGCGAAAATGAGGGTTTCAGCCATGTTGATACTGGTTGTCCTTATCAATGTAACCGGTCTACCCTTCAAATTCGGCCCTTCAATAAAGTGGGTGATTACTGGTTCAGGAAACTATGCGGAGAGCGAGGACTACGAAACAAGTTTGTCTCGAATGTTGTTCCCCGGGGATGCTCTACTCATGGTCGGGGCAATGGTTGAAGCCGGGTTCTCAGATGATCTGACTATTGAAGTATCCGGCTATTACAGTGGTTACTATCCGACTTATGTGACTCCACCTGATACCACCTGCACCTCCATCGACAGGTCGGGCTATATGTGCGTTTTTTCCATTGGAGTGCGAAAAAGCCTGCAAAAGATGTTCCTCAGCGCCGGGGTAGAGGCTCACTACTCCAGAGAGAGCTGGGCGGACCCTTATCAGGGAGATCAGTGTACCATCGATTCCCTGTCTGTGGGGCCGATGGTGGGCATAGGGACACTGATGGATCTGACACCGTGTCTTCTCAGATTCGATATTGGAGTGGTTTTTCCCGAATTCAGCGATAGATAGGCCTTTCTCTTCTCATTTAATGAATCATGAAGGCGTATCGGGGCTTACCAGATGAATCTGATTCCCCAGTAGGTTTCTCCGTCCAGTGACCGGAAGGGCTGCGTGTCGCTGAAGTAGTGTGTTATGTGCGCTTCGAAGGCTCCCGCGGGGGCATCGTAAGCAACGAATATCTCACCTCTGTGTTTCGATGAGCCTGCGCCATCGTTGTTGAAGAAGAAATCTGATCTGTACCGCAGCCCCGACAAAAACGAATGCCACGCAACACCTTCAAAATCGAGCATTCCATGCATGGACCAGTTGAAATCGTGCCCTTTCTGGTAAGTATCACTTCTGGGGCGGTAAAATCCAATGGAGAGCCAACCGTCAGGCAGGCCGGCGGGGAGAAAAGTCAGATCGTCGCTGTATCCCGGAGCGGGTTCATCCAGGACTACTCCTAGTTTGATGGTGTTCATGTACTCCGAAAGGGTGTCCGCCATGTCTATATTGTGGAAACACTCATGATCGGTATAGATCCTTAAAAGTAAAGGATCCAGCTGATATCCGAACTGGGTCTTGATATTCCAGTGGCCGCCGTAGATGTTGAACTTCATCTCGGGGCTGTTCCAGCTTTCTCCCATGTAGGTTTCCATTGCAAGCCCAAGGCGCCATGAGAAGCGGCCTATCCGCAGTACCGTTATATCGGTTTCTATGTTGCTGTAAATGAAGTGTTCTATATTCTGGTTGAAGAAGCTGTAAGCTTCAAGCACACCCGTGGATTCCATAGGAAACTCTACCGGGGCGGAAAACAGTATTGCAGCAAGCAGAAAAGTACTCATGATGACCTGCCTTTTGAATTAAATGTAACTGGAATATAAATCTCAGTTGTTCTGAAGGTAGTCCATAAGATTTGTCTCTTCTGAGGGGTCATCTGCGAGGCCTTTTTTCAGCGCATCTGTCATCATCGATTCGGGAAGCGAACCCTCAGTAAAGAAAATACCGTTTACTACAGTCCGCGGAACACCCTGCACTCTGAACTTGCTTGACAGCTCGGGGAATTCATTTGCCTCGATCACCTCTGATCGAACTCTGCTGCTGTAGCGTGCCATCCTGGATGCCAGAACTGCCGCAGAGGGGCAATGGGGACAGGTGGGGGTTACGAATACCTGCATATGAAGATCTGAATCCAGATCCCCCAGGAATTGAATCGTGCCTTCTGTAAGCGGTTCCTCCGATCCTCCTGTGTCGATTATGGTAGTCAGGAGGGAGCTGAATTCGTATCCTGAAGGAGTTCCATAGAACTTCACCCTTGAATGGGTTCCGTCGGATACGATTATAGCCGGGGCTTTGTCGACACCATCCTTAACAGCATCTTCCCGATCGGTCTGCAGGTTCAGGAAGGAAACCTTCAGCCTTTCCGATAATTCATCAAGTTCTCTGAGTATGGTTTCTGTATCGGTACATGTGGGGCATTCCAGTTTCTGAGTATACACCTTCACGTACACATCACGCACTAGAGCTCCGAATATTTTAGTGACTTCCGCAGTGTCACTGTCCGACAGTATGGCCATTTCTATGAGTCTCCTTTACTGCAGCAGATCAAACACTGCTGAAGCGGCTCTGGCACCATCGGATACTGCAGTGACTATCTGCCTTAAATCGTTATCAGTTACATCTCCGGCAGCGAACACGTTCTCTCTTGAAGTATGCACAATGTTGTGTGTTCTGACGGTGCCGTTATCGTTCAGTTCTATAAGATTCGAGAAGGGTTCTGTCGCCGGCTTACGCCCGACGTACATGAATATCCCGTCAAACTTCATTTCCCGTTCACCTTCCGGAGTGTTCAGAACAGCGCCCTCAACACCTTCGTCTCCCTTTATCTCCTTCAGCGTCGTATTCCATAAAACGCTGCAGTTCCCGCATGAGAGAAGCTTCTGAGCAAGGTAAGGTTCTGCCCGGAATTTGTCTCTTCTGTGTATCAGCACAAGCTCGGAGACGAATTCGGAGAGGTGAAGGGCTTCCTTGACAGCGCTGTCACCCCCGCCCACAACAAGCACACGGGCATCCCTGAAAAAGGGCGCGTCACAGGTCGCGCAGTAACTGACGCCCCTTCCATAAAACTTATCCTCTCCGGGGACGCCAAGCTTGGCTGGTGCGGCTCCGGTAGCGATTATCAGATTACGGGTCATGTATGTAGAGGAATCAGCCTTTATCTGAATTCTATCCCCGAACGGGTCCGCTGATATTAACGAAGACATGTCAAAAACTGCTCCCCAGCTTTCAGCCTGCTCCTTCATGGTGGCAACAATGTCCCCACCGGTAATCGTCTTGATACCGGGATAATTCTCGATAACAGCTGTAAGAGCCGCCTGCCCGCCAGGCTGATAGCTTTCAAGAACGATATGGTCAATATCGTACCTGGCTGCATAGAGTGCTGCGGCAAGGGCAGCGGGGCCGCCTCCGGCAATTACAAGATCAAGTTCACGGCTGATAGAGGAGCTGGAGCCTACTAGTCCGGTTTTCAGATCCATGATGTCTATACCAGTTTTGAATCAGCAAGGTTCTTCAGTTGAGTCTGCAGCGCGTTCCTGTCCCGGAAACCAACCATTCTATCGATTTCTTCACCTTTGTGGAATACAATCATTGTTGGTACTCCGCGGATACCGAATTTCGACGAGGCATCGGGGCTTTCATCAACGTCCAGGTGATAGAACGAAACCTTATCATCAAGATCATCGGAGACCTTATCAAGTACGGGAGTCAGCATTTTGCAGGGTCCGCACCATGCAGCGCTGAAATCGATGAGTGATAATTTCTCTGTTGCTGAAGCAGCTCCTTCAATTTCATTACCTTTAATATGCTTTACGGCCATGATATCTTCCTTTCAGTTCCGGTTTGAATTGTTACATTTTTCACAAGCATGTTTGTTGCCAGAATGTGCGTAACCCGTAAATTAATATATTTCAACATATAAGCGAGCAGAAAAATATGAGTGGTTATATCCTGTTAAACAAAACCGGCATCCTGACACAGCAATTCTGACCACTCCTGTCATCCGTTATATTCAGAAAGAATATCATACAGGAATGTGCAGTATATCGCACGGATTGTTTGTGCAGAAAAGGGTCCATAAATGCTGAAAAGATTTGAAGATGCTGGAAGAAGAATGCTCTCGAAGCATATACTTTCCCGATTTCAGCAGGATCCTGTACGCGCGAAGATACCCGATGGCGTACAATTGAATCGAATACTGCTGATGAGGTGGGATGCCATTGGTGACATGATGGTCAGCCTTCCTTTCTTTCGGAAAGTACGAGAGCTTTTTCCCGAAGCTTCTACAGGCATCGTTGTTTCGAGGCGCAATCTGCCCCTTTTGAAGTATGAAGAAGGTTTTACTGCGATTCTCTACGACAGCAGACCTTCTGTATACCTCCGGAGTCTTTTTCTTGCAAGGCGTTTCAGACCCGATGTGATCGTAGATACCAGAATGCATTACGATTCAACCACATCATTCATATACGGAGTAGTTTCTGGTGCAGCATTACGCTTGTCCGCATCCAACAGTGATAACAGGCTGCCATTTTCCGTAAGGGTACCCATGCCTGAAGGAAGACATCATAATGCGGATCTGACAAGAATTCTTCTGGAGGGACTTGGAAGAACAATCGATGACTCAGACCTCGATAGAGAACCCAGACTGTCTTTAGAGGAAACGGAACCTGCCGATGCCTTCTGGCGGAAAAACGGACTCATGCTCAGGAACAATTCTGTAGGTATAAATGTATCAGCCAGGGATCCTCGTCACAGATGGACCGATGAAAAAACAGGAGAACTGTGTGCGAAACTGATTTCCCGTGGACAGACTCCTGTTTTACTATCTGCACCTTCACAGCGGAGAAAGGTAATAGAGATAGCCTCATTACATTCCGGCACACTTGTTGCTCCTGAATGTCCGACAATACTTCACGCAGCAGCCCTGATAAAGGATTTTGCAATATTTGTAACACCCGATACCGGCCTTGTTCATATTGCCGCGGCCTTTGGAGTTCCCGTTATCGGATTGTATTGTCCAAACGAACAACATCTTCCATTATGGCATCCATGGAGAGTCAGACACGAACTCATCAGAACGCAGACTGGAAGGGTCGAGGATATAACCGTGCAGGATGTGATAAATGGATATCAAAAACTTTTTGAAGGGAGTTTCTCTGATTTCTGAAACGCCTGGAGTTCTGAAGAAACTTGAGATACTCGGAAGAAGAATCATTCATAAGGCCCTTTTCTCAGGGATTTCTTCTGAAGGAGTACCGGGATCGGTGCCGGATGATGACAGGCTTCAGCGAATACTGTTATTAAGGCAGGATAGAATAGGGGATATGATAATGACCCTGCCTCTTATTCGCAGGCTCAGAGAGCTTTACCCCGGTATCAGGATGGGAATAGTGGCTTCGGAATCCAACAGGATAATTCTCAAGTACGAAACCGGACTGGATGTCATCACATACAGAAAGAATCCCGGAGGTTTCATTTTATCCCTTGCTGAAGCCAGGAATTTCAATCCTGACGCGGCGGTTGATATGCATATGCACGATTCCACTACTTCATTCATATACGCACTTTCTTCAGGTGCAAGGTGGAGGCTTCATATCGACCGGGAAAACCGGCTGCCCTTCAATGTAAGAGTAAAAGCTCCGCAGGATGGACATATTATGGATGCTTTTGCCGGATTGCTGTCCGGGCTGGGCAGGAAACTTGAAACGACAGGGTTGAACAGAGAAGTATCCCTTTCGAAGGAAGAGACCGGTTTCGCAGAAGACTTCTGGAACCGGTCAGCCGTTCTGCCTGGAGACTGTGCGGCTGTTAACATATCCGCAGGAGGAGAGAATCGTAGATGGGGGGCAGGCAGATTCGCCCGGGTATGTCGCTGTATCCTGAACATGGGTCTGAAGCCCCTGTTACTCTATGCGCCCCCCGATTATGAAGCGGCCTGCGCCATACATCGCAGCGAACCAGGTGTTCTCATCTCACCTGTGACACCCAGCATTCTTCACCTGGCAGCCCTCATCCGGGGAGTGACCATATTGGTAAGCCCCGATACGTCGGTGATCCATCTGGCTGCATCCTCCGGAATCCCGGTAGTGGGAATGTTCCTGCCATTTGACCCGTCACTTCCCAAATGGTACCCATGGAATGTGAAAAATGAGGTATTGATGGCATCTGATAATAAATCCCTTGATTCTGTCAGTCCTGATATGGTATCGGGAGCTGTCAGAACACTTGTTTCAGATATGGTGCACGGTATTTAGCCCGGATGAGTCCGGGTTAGAAAGAGGGAGATCAGTAGGCTCCTCTTCGCAGAAGAATTGCCGGTACGGTCATTGTCAGTATGGAAAGATCCATCCATATTGACCAATTATCAACGTAATAGAGATCCAGTTTAACCATTTCTCTGTAGCTGAGATCATTTCTGCCTGAAACCTGGCATACGCCGGTCATTCCGGGGAGGACCTCAAGTTTCTTGAAGTGTTTGATGGAATATCTTTTAACCTCTTCTGGAACATGAGGTCGCGGACCTACAAGGCTCATACTGCCGGCCAGCACATTCAGAAGCTGGGGAAGTTCATCCAGGCTGAATTTCCGGATGAAACGGCCTACACTGGTGACGCGGGGATCCTTTTTGAGTTTTGAGAGGAGTTCATGCTTATCTTCGGGTAGAAGGTTTTTCTTTTCACTGTGAGCCCCCACCTTCATGGACCTGAATTTTATCAATCTGAACTCCCTGTGTTCCCGGCCAAGTCTTGTCTGAACGTAAAAAACCGGGAATCCTGAATCGATCACTATGGCGGCGGCTACAAGAAAACCAAGCGGTAACAGGATTATCGCAACGGGGATTGTAAACACAATGTCAAATATCCTCTTCAGTATCATGCTGCTTCCACTCAGTGGAGGAGGGACGGATTCTATCATCGTTATTCCGCCCATGTGAATCACCCTTGTAGTGCGTGTAACAATTTCGGAGATATCCGCGAGAAGTTTGTAGGAGATGTTTTCCTGTTCGCAGTTGTAAAGCAGACCGGCAGTATCCTCTCTGGAAAGATCTGGTTCAGTTATTATCAGTTTGTCTATATCATTGTCATGCAACCATTCGAACATGAGTGAATCCGTTTCGAAACTGAGAACATCTTCGGAACCTGCGTTCCCGGTTCTGCCGGATGTTATGAAACCAGCAGTCATGTAAGGAATCGATACATTGCTCTGCATGTACTCCTCGAGCTCCCTTGCATAAATTCCGTGTCCGTAGAAGGCTACTTTTATTCCGCGGCCGGATTTAAGGGAGAACCATCTGAAGAACTTATGGAATAGACCATGCCAAATGTAAACCGCAATGGATGTGGTTGGGAATGCGAATATCAGAACGAATCTGGAGAACATCAGCTGTCTGGATGCGAAGGTAAAGGCGAAGGTTATGATAACAGCTATGAAGGATACACGAAGAATCGAGGACATTTCCTCGACAGAAGCAATGCAGAATTCCTGCCTGTAGACCCTGAAAGCTCTGAACATCATCAGTTCCATACACGCCATCACGGAACCGGATACTATGTAATTCGGGAGTCCGAGTCTGAAGTCGTTAGATAGTCCGAACATGCTTTCCAGGAGGTCTGAAAGCACGAAATGACGGAGCCAGTAACCCATGATGAATACGCCTACTATAAGAATAAAATCTCCGAGAGGCAGTAGAAACGAAGCTGTTGTTACATTTTTTTTCAACAGTCAGTCCTTCTTGCGGTCAGTACTGCTTTTACTTATCATGGCACGGGGATATTCACTGAAAAATCTAACCATACTTCTCAAATGTAACCAGAGAGCCTTCCTGGATCCGCCTGCGCTTTCTCTTTTGCTTTCATGCCTGATCACAGCTTCGGGTACGAACCAGACACCCATTCCCGCTTCTGTGGCGCGCATGCACCATTCCACATCCTCAAAATACAGGAAGTATTTTTCTGACATCAGTCCGATCCTTTCCCTTCCGGCCGGAGTTAGCCATATAGCAGCTCCCACAAGCCAGTCCACTATGGATGGTTTGTCCGTATCTCCCGGATTGAGATGCTGCAGAAGACGCTTCTGCGATCCCGGCAGCTTTCCTAACAGTGTTCTCCTAAGGATGATATCCAGTAATGTAGGATAAGTGCGTGCAGTGGAGTGAATAAGACCGTCCGAACCGAGCATTTTGGGACCGAGAAGAGCTGCGTCTGGATGGTCCAACTGAAAATTCATCAGAATATGAAGCGCTCCGGGCAGGATCATGGTATCCGGATTAAGAAAAAGTATACTGCTTCCGGAAGCCCTGTCGGCTCCGATATTGTTCGCCCTGGCAAGACCCAGGTTTGAAGGACAGCTGATCAGGGTCACCTGGCTGTATCCCTCTGCGATTTTCGCAGAATTATCCAATGATGCGTTATCAACTACAATTATTTCACATGGAGATTCATTAATATTCAACTTCAGGAGGGATTCAATGGTAACTCCCAGAGTCGCGGCACTGTTGAATGATGTAATAATTACCGAAAGATCTAGTGGCATAATACTTTATCTGTAAAAACGGGAGGCGGTAGTGAAACCGCCTCCCTGAATGATGATTCCCTAAAGAACGGCGTCTTTAAGACCTTTTCCGGCCTTGAATTTAGGTACATTCTTAGCAGGATAGTTTATCTTATCTTTGCTTCCTGGTTTAACACCAGTTCTGCTCTGGCGATGCTTAACTGAGAATGTTCCAAAACCTACAAGACTGACTTTGTTGCCTTTGCTGAGCGAATTCTTGATACCATCAAGAATTGCATCTACTGCAATACCCGCTTGTTTTTTGGTGATTACTGCACTATCGGCAACGTGCGCTATCAGATCCTTTTTAGTCACTTGTTCACCCCCTCCCATCAACTATAACGTTAAGCTATAAGGTCGATAACTTAATGTCAACCCCTGAAAAAAATTATAATTGTGTCATATATGAAGCTATACCGATGATTGTGATTCAACGGGGGGGTGGATATGGATTTATAATACACACAAATAAGCAAATTATATATTGGAATTAATATAAATCAGAAGTTACTTACATGCTGTTCAATTTTTATATCCGGAATATCTATTATGTTGATCTTGAAATAGAATCCGCTGTCCACATCCGAAATATGTCTGACGAATACAGCCTCCCAGCAATGAAGGTCTCGGCGAAGAGTGTAACTCTGGTTGATGAAATCCTCATTCAATGCATCGTAGTATGCGCTGTACTCCAGTGACCAGCCCGGTGTCAGATCGAGAGAGGCGGAAAAGCGGAACTTACTGATACTCTCAGTATCTTCAAGACCGTGTCTGTAGTAGTGAGAGATGACCATTCTGACAGGCATGCCGATTCTTGTAGAACCTGAATCGGGAAGAAGCGTCCTGTCGTACCCGGAAAGGCGAAGGGTTGAGGATACGGATAGATTGGTGAGTTTGTTCTCGTACATATCCCAGCTTCCGTTTCCTGTAATACTGAAGCGTGAAGAGGGAGAAACATCAAGGGTAGCTGAAAGGGGAGAAAATGGTGTCACGCTCTCCTCGAGGTTCACAGATGTAGAGAGATGAAGTGATGCTATATCGAAACGCGTAATTCTGTCCCTCTCCGACATCTTTCCCTCCAGTCTATTCCGAAGGCTGAACAGGATAGTTCGACTGGACGATGGAAGACCGAAATCAGAGAAGGTGTAGTATTCGGATCCCGCTGAATCGGAATCCATCAGACCATCTCTGTTCAGGTACCGGTCAGGCGCCCACTGGAATGAGACATTGGGAGTAATGGTGTGCCGCAGAGCATCCAGGCCGAAGAGTCTTGTCCCGAAGATGCCATAGATATCAGTTGAAACCGACAGGTTCGCGGATCCATGCAGCCACCACGGGTAACTTTCATCGTTCCTGTCACGGTCATATATGGTTCCCCTGGTATGTATGGAAGGTGCTATCGAAAGCCAGCCCCATAATCTGCTTGACCCGGTAAGGCCCGAAGTCAGTTTCAACGCTGAATTCGTTGCCCTTGATTCTTCCATTCTCCTGTCTCTGGAAAGGTAGTGGGCACTTGCATTCCAGTAAATTCCGTGCCACGGGCGGATAAGCGAAGGATCTGAAGGTACTCTGAAAAGGGGAGCTGAAGGGAGAGAAAGCCTGATGTCAGGGAGCTCCTGGTTGGATTCGACCTCCCCGGGAATAGTATCAGGATCAGTATTCAGGTAACTCGTCCGTTCAAATGCCGCCTGGAAACTCATCCTGCCGAAGTACCTGTTTACACTGACCCAGGAATGCAGTTCTCCCGTCATACGATCTTCGGGGTTCTGCTGCGTTTCTTCCAGGTAGGAATTATCACTTAGAAACTCACCCTGTACTCGAACTGTTGTCCCGTCCGGGAAATCATGCAGATGGTTGCCGAATACCATCCACCTGTCACGGTGGGTCAGGAATTCTCTTCTCCATTCAGTTCGGAGGTTTCCATTGCATAAGTACCTTACACTATGCCTTTCATCAAATGCCAGTACGAACCTGGTTTTCTCCATGATATCCCCATGAACCCATAGGTCAGCGTAATCGGAAAAAACGAAGTAGTAACCGAATTCCCTGAGGAACCTGCCGTCCCTTGCTGTCTGACCGAATTTGGGCATTGTGAATCCGGGCTGCCGTCCTCGTCTTATCGGGAAAACCCAGTATGGAAAATAGAGGACTGGTGTGTCTTCAATGTACAGGTACACCGGTCTGGCAACAGCTTTATCATCAGGGAATACTTTCATCACGGGACAGTAGAAATAGTAATGGATGCTGTCTTCATCGCATGTAGTGAATCTGGCATCAACTATGTTGAATTCATTACGGCTTATTCTCGTGATAGTGGAACCGGTATAGAAACCGAATTCGTACTGTGAAGCAGCATCTATTATGCGTCCTTTTCGAGTCGATATGCTGTAAATCATCCCGTTGCCGAATACTGCTTCTCCACGATCTAAAAGTTCGGATTCACCCATGGCAGTGATGATCTCATCTTCTGCTGAGTATTCAACGGTATCCGATTTCAAAGTCATATCCCGGTAATCAAGGCTTGCAGATCCAACCAGTATTAGATCACCCGTGTCCGGATAGAAGACCATTGAGTCGGCAGAGTAGGCGATTGTTTCAAGTCTCTCTGCGGTAAGGGTCGAATCCCTTGAAACACTGTCCGGTTCTACAGTATCGATTGCAAAAAGTGTCATTAACAACAGGAAAATCGTCATTTGGTCCGGTTTCTTCCCATAATAGCGGCCCCTTCCGCTCCAGCATCGGAACTTGAAGGAAGTACGTTCACTTTCCAGGTGCGGGTACATCTTCTATGGAACTCGGTTTCAGCGTGCTTCAGGAAGAACTCTGATGCCCCCATCAGGCCTCCCGCCATGAAAACACCATCCGGACTGAAGCAGTGATAAAGGCTTGTAAGACCTATGCCCAGCCAGGTTCCAAATTCCTCGAATGCTTTAAGAGCTGCATAGCGTTTCAAAGATGCCTGGTGGGCTATCTCCTTTGGAGATATGTATATAGCATGTTTTGCGTATTTTTTGTAGTAATCGATTAATGCTTCTGATGCCGCATATTTCTCCCAGCATCCCGTTGACCCGCACAGGCATTTCTTTCCTGACGCCTCTACCGCCATATGACCGAACTCACCGGCGTATCCTGATCCATATAGAATAGTGCCGTCATGAATTATTGTTCCGCCGATACCGGTTCCAAGAGTTATCATCAACCAGAGACCGGAATCGGGTATGCTGGATGATTCGATGGCCCCCAATGCGAAGACATTGCAATCGTTATCGATAGCAACGGGACAGTTGAGCATGCTCGAGAGATTGCCGCGTATTGGGTAATCTTTCCACCCGGGCAGGTTCGGGGAAGAGACAAGCATTCCCTCGGATCTCTCCACAAGGCCGGCAATGCCGACGCCTGCGGAATATGGAGCATGATCAGTCTCGTCAATTATCCTGCTTATACTCTTGAGCAGTGAGTCCGGTCCTGATATAGGATTGGTTTCAAGTGTTGCCGTTTTGAAGAACCCATCCGGTTTCAGATAACCGATAATTGTTGTCGTTCCGCCGATATCTATTCCCCAGTGCATTCCGCTGTTAGCCTGCATATTTCACCAGCCTTCGTTTCGAAGCGTCGTGGACGGATGTGCGAGTATAACGAAGTAGACGCAGCTGTATGCGTCGCTGCAGTAGAAGGTTGGCGAGATATGCAGGCTAGTTGAATTAATCAATGCTTACTATTTCTCCGTCAATCACCATGACCAGAGGAAAAGCGGAACGCGGGATAGATACACTGCCGAGAGTACACATCCCTGTGGCCCCGAAGTATATGTTCAGGCCTTCAAGATGGCTTTCCAGGGATGATCGAGATGGGATCGATCCCTGCCACGCAGTGAGTATTATTTCCGCGGTATCGTATCCCTGGGCTGCAAGCAATGTGGGCAGGGAATCGTATTCCCGTTGGTAGAAATATGAAAACCTTGCTGTCGCGGGATTCATAGAGCCGGACCCGAATGAAACGGGGAATACAGCACCTTCAACGTATTCGCCACCCTGTTCCAGAAGTAACTCATCGTCCCATCCCGATGTTCCGAAGAGCTGAGATTCGACTCTGTAGAATCTGAGTTGAGGAGCGAGTTGAATAGCATCCCACGCATCTACAGGAAGAAAAACACCGTCCGGGTGCAGGTACTTCATGGCGTTTATCTGGTCTCTATAATCGGTTGATCCTGATTCGTATCCCTCCATTGCTACGATCTCGCTGCCCAGTTCCTCAACTACACAGCTGAACTGCTCGGCATTGGCAACCGATTCAGAGGTGAACTCATGAATTATTGCAAACGTTCTGCAGCCGGCATTTCGCACAGCGTATTCAGCCACAGCAGCTGCATCGTCTCCCTGTGATACAACCAGCCTGTGCACATAATCACCGTAATCATCCAAACCGGAAGATGTAGCTGCAGGTGTTATCATTGGAAGGGACCACTTCTGGGCAAGAGGAGCTGCAAGTTCAGCGTTTCTGCTTGTTAGCGGCCCTATAACAGCAAGACAGGCAGGATTAGAACCCAGGGAATTCATTATTTCCAGGATACTTGTGCTGTCTGCGGAGCAGTCGAAGGTAATGACGGTAGGTATGGAAATGAACAGTCCCGATGAACGATCGAAGGCAAGATCAACACCGGATCTGACCCTTTCGGAGTATGTTGAGCCGGAGCCGGTTAGGGGCAGAACCAGCGCGACGAAACGGTCTTGAGAGGTTACGATATCCGGTCTGCCGTATCGCTGGTGAGCTTCGGGAAAGAGCCTGTCTATCTCCATTCCTGTCAAAACGGCTCTTTCTGTATTTCCCTCTGCTGCGTATCTGTTTTCCAATTCAAGGAGGAAGAAGACCTCTGTCCATCCTGCCCCAGGTTCAGCTGTAAGATAACCCATGTCTATTTTTCCAAGTGCAAGACGTAACAAGTCCACAGCTGATTCTGATTCATCCTGATCGAGATGATCCTGCCGCATGTTCGAGAGTGTTTCAATACTGTTCCTGAATGATCCCTGTTCTATTTCAATCTGCGACAGGAGCAGCATTGCGATGGCTTTGCCATGCGAATCGATTGCGCTGTGCAGCGCCAGTGATGCCGCTTCCGATGCTTCCTCAAGCCGATCAATAGCCAGGAGGGACCTTCCCCTTCCAAATTGCCAGGAGGAATAAAGAGGGTTTTCCGGAAAGTCTTCAATAGCCTTGGAGTAGTACCTCAGAGATTCAGAAATGTTACCTGAATTGAATGCATTCTCCGCCAGGGCGGTCAGGCCTTCCGGTGAATCTTCATCCTTCACCGGGCCGCATCCAATGATCATTGCAGCAAGAAAGATGAGCACCATGACAGGTGAAAGACGAATACAGTTCTTCAATAGATTCCTCCCTGATGCAGTAAATATATAAAGCGAATATGAGTCATACAGCGATTCCGGAAAAGGGTAAAGAAAAACCCGGAAAAATGATCCCGGGTTCTTCTATTGGCTGGGAAGTTTTTACTCTCCCGAAGAGTCCGTAACCGCCTCGTCCAATACGGGAGCAGTTTCGACAAAAAGGCTTTCAGGAGGTGTACCCATATTCTCGATCATCCATTCTGCGTCGTCAACGAAATCCGATTCAGGATAGTTATCTATCAGCTGCTGAAAAGCACCAGCTGCCCTCTCATAATTACCCATGTATTCTGAAAGGGTGAAACCCATAAGGAATTGAGCCTGATGAGCATTCTCATGATCGGGGAAACGCTGAATGAACAAATTAAAGTATTCAACTGCTGACTGAGGATTTGATTCCATCAGGTTCTGTGCTGACTGGAAGAGCGAATCGGGATCCATGCTTTCATCGGGCAGGAAAGCATCCTCATTTATCGTAACACCGTAGTTTTCTGTAAGTCTTGGGATAACGGTATCCTGGAAGTACGAATTGACTATTGTTGGCTTAAGGGTGTTTTCGATCGATTCCCTTACTTCTTCGAGAGGGCGTGCGCCCTCATCCCTCATATCAGTAACCATGAAATAGTGAACACCCATTGCCGTTTCGAAGGGTCCGACGATATCATCGATATCAGCCCCGAACAGCGCTTCGGAAATGACTGCCTGTTCTCCGAGGTATGGCAGTGGTGAGTTAATAGTAACCCAACCCATGTCACCGCCTGAAGCATTGGTTGGTGCATGCTCGCTGAACGCTGCAGCGACCGATTCAAACGTATCTCCAGCTTCCAGCGCTGCCGCCACTTCGGCTGCACTTTCTGTGGATGAAACAAGTACTTGAGAGACCTTAACCTGAGGTTCCGAATAGTAGATATCATCAAGATGGTCGTTGTAGTAGGTAAGGATATCATCTTCCGGTACTACAACTGCATCTACCACTTCCTGCTGATAGTATGTCTGCAGGAGAGCCCTGTCCCTGGCTGATTCAACCTGCTGCATCGCAAGTTCCACCTGCGCTATTACGAAAGAGTCCCGTTCGAGACCCAGATTCTGAGCTTCAAGTAGAAGAAGTTCCCGTTCGATGATATGATTCAGAAGAAGCCTTTTCCCCTCCGGAGTCTCAAAGGAGGATCTCTGGTAGGGAGGTATCATGTCCAGCTCTTCATTAATTATGTTCTCGGTGATCTCAACTTCACCTACTGTAGCAAGAACACGGGATGTATCGGTATCACTGCCGCGGCCCACCCGTTCCTGTGTTCCACATGCGCTGGCAGCAAGAATTATTATACCTGCGAAAATACAGATAAATCTCATATATAATTTCCTTTCAGTGTATTAAGCGGCTAATTATCATCGTTATCTACTGAGTACAGGATCTTCTTCTTGGCTATTTCTTCCATCGCAATTTGAAATGGTTTTCTTCTGGAATTGTCAACATCGACCAGGGCGGGGGCACCTGACCTGAGCTTTCTTACGCGTTTGGCGATAGCAAGAGCCAGTATATACTGATTATCCGTCTGTTCCCCCATAATATCTATATCTTTGAAATCATCTGACATCTGTACCTCCGTAGAATTAAAAACAATAATGAGAAGAACACAGTTTAAACTATTTCCTACCTATACCCTCAAGTATTCAGAGAGTTCCAGAAATTAACCGAAGTCAGTCGTTTAATCTGTCTCTGTGGTGCTGACTGCCCAGGGTTGGGATCTAATGAAATCCCATGTGGGTTCATCCAGAAGATCAACTTCCCGTTCGTCGATCTGAATCGTTCCGAGCTCTGAACGCTTCCAGTTCATAAGAACGGTGACATTATCATTGCTTCCAGGGACGGCTCCATCGGCGCGGCTTGGAAATGTCATCGGATGAGAGAAGAAGACATCGACTCTGGAAGTCTCGGGGTCGGCCGTTGTATAAGCAACAAATTTCATGGATTGAACGAATACGGAATCCCCTCTTGTTCTGGCCGTACGAGCGTCGGGGTTCTCATAGAATGTGTATGAGGTATCTGGAATAACTTCGAACACGTAATCTCCACCAAGAGGATCGATAAGCTCATCGATACTGACTTCAAGATTCTCTGGTTGTTTGGGAGTTATCACCAAAGGATATCTCTGAGCAAGGTAAGCTGCCTGCTCTTCGGCCACTCGAATCAGGTTGGCTCTTGAGGCCTGAAGCCTTCTCATGGCTGCGTATTCGGGAAAACTGTATACGAATTGTGTTTCGGACCAGTCCGGTTCCATGAACATGGAATCGGGGTAATCTTTCTCGATGAATCCTCCAACAATACCGCCGTGTCTATCGTAATTGGGGCAGGATATTGAGAATTGCGTTCCGAGTGCAAGTTTCGAATCATATATGTAAACCGAATCGTAGTATCCAACTTCCCATATCGAGGGACATACAGCAGCTACGATGCAGGAGACTGAGTCTTTCCTGGAGGGTGCAATAGTATTATTGAAGTTCTGAAGGACAGAACCCATGGAATCAATGGAGGCAGCCAATTGTACCTCAGTGTCTATCAGGGACTGAGCGCTGAAACCCAGGGAGTCATCAAAATATTCTCCGGGTGCCAGGATGTCTTCGTCATCTTCCTCTTCGCCTTCGATGACCGGAGACTCAAGGATATACACTTCCCGGATAACAACGAGTGAATCAAGTGTGAATCCCAGTCGGTCCTCATGACCGCTTATTTCCCGTTCGATGTCTGTGCGCGCAGTCTGGAGTGCTCTGAGTTCATCATCAATGTTCTGGACCGCGGTAGCGTTCCAGAGATTCTTCCATTCATTCGGAATGAGAACCTGCCTTGTGTTACCGTTCCTGAATGAGATTGTTATGCTGTCATTACTCATGGACGTTTCGAAGTACCCGTTGTCTCTTGCAAATGTGAGGAGGCTGTCAAGATCGGGAGCTGGAGTCCCTTCCATCTCAAACATGTGCTGGATATTCGCTTCAGCAAGTGTTCTTATCTGTGATTGACAGAATTCCCTGGGAACCCTGTAAGTCTCGACTCTCTGATGAATCCTGAGAATCAGAAAAGCGGCTAGCAGCACTATCAGAATTCTCACAAGAATCTTTGATCTCATAGATTATTCCTCCACAAAAATGCAGTTATCCTTTTTCTTATTTGACTGTTCTACTCCACAACATCGGTCTAAATCTACCCATCTTGTTTCATACCTGTCAATACATGATCAGTGTTCCAGTGGTTTGATCACTTCTACAGGGGGAACAAGTTCGGCTGAAACGTATGAAGGACTTATATAAACAACACCTTCAGGCTTAACAATACCTGTTCTATGATCATCCAATCCCGGGTCAATGGGTACGGTATAGCAGCTGTCTAAATGACTGACAATTGATTCTGCACCCTTCAGTTCAACCGTTGGATTTGATGTTACCGACCAGTAATACCGCTCGGGTATATCGCTGGATGAAATTACCGAAACTGGAAGATGTCTGACGATATTCCTGTCTATGGTGTATTCAACGCTTCCAGGTTGGAATGCAGTTGCCGAAAGGCTGGAGTACCTGTCTCCATTAAATACGATGTCGCTTCCTGAAAGCTCTGTGATTATGCTGACTGGGAAATCCAGATTCTGATCACTTAATGCTACGCTGAGCTGAACAGATTCAGGAATTCGCAATATCTGATCGCGAAGCACACCGTACCCCTTCCCGGTGAAAGTTATTTGAACCGAATCACCGTTGAGACTGCAGAGAACGATGAAATCCGATGAGACGGATGGCGGTTCCAGCGGCAGAGTGTCCTTGATCTCAAAGAGGTTATCTTCCATCGAGATCACCCAGAGCATCAAGGATACTATTAATGAAACAATCCATTGCCATAGCTGGGTCCGATTCCATTTCATGAGATATTTTGATCGATCATCAGGATATCACGGCCATAACATATACTCCGGTCTGTACTTCTCTCATTCTTCAGCGGGGTTCTGAAATCCGATTGCATTCAGGTTATCGGTATCCAGTTTTCCGAATTTTCCTTCGTACAATACGACCTGGGATTCCAGTGTCTTAACAAGAGCCTTCATCCTGTGGGGTGATATTATTACCCTTGACTTCAGTTTCGCTCCCTGTACACCGGGAACTATTCTGGCAAAATCGAGGACAAACTCAGCTCTTGAAGCTGCGACATAGAAGACATTGCTGTATACTCCATCAGTATCGGAAGGGTCGGCGTTGATTTGAGGCGGTTGTTTGATCATCTTAGGTTTCACGGCTGCTCCTTTTAGCGTTTGTAATATATAATGTATAACCATAATATCCGGATGGGGGAATTCTTGATACCAGATAACAATATTGAAAACATACTCGATAGCCTCCGGGGGAAAAGGGTACTGGTTACAGGTGACCTTATTCTTGATCACTACATTGAAGGTAAAGTAGACAGGATCTCTCCCGAAGCCCCTGTCCCCATAGTATCTCTGGAAAGAACGGGAGAAAAATGGGTTCCCGGCGGAGCTGCCAATGTCGCAAGGAATATCTTCTCCCTGGGCGGCATTCCTCTCATGGCCGGAACGGTAGGGGATGACACTGAAGGCAGGCTGCTTGTGGATCTTCTTGAGAAGGAAGGTATCAACACTGATGCTGTTATTTTCGATTCGAACCGTCCTACAACATCAAAAACCAGGATAATGTCGGGCGGACATCAACTCATCAGGCTCGACAGGGAAGTTACGGAACCTATCTCAGAGAATATGCAGAATGTAGTATTCTCTAAGATTGAGCGGATTATCGTTGATCTGAATGCAATAGTTCTGGAGGATTACAATAAAGGTGTGCTTACTCCCGGCCTGATATCCGGAATTCTTTCGGTTTCCCGGAGGGAGAACGTTCCGGTTGCAGTTGATCCCAAATTTATGAACTTCTTCGAATTTCGCGGATGTACGCTTTTCAAGCCGAACAGACTGGAAACATCCCTTGCCCTCGGAATGGAAATAAAGACCGTCGAAGATGCGATTGAAGCCGGTGATCAGCTTCTTGACAGGCTTTCGGCATATTCGGTTCTTATAACTCTGGGAGGAGACGGATGCGTACTCTGCAGGAAAGATACTGAACCATTCTACCGACCAGCTGCAGCGAGACACGTCTTTGATGTCTCAGGCGCCGGTGATACGGTTATTGCTGTTATGGCGCTCTCTATTGCTGCCGGCCTGCCTATTGATGATGCTGTTAGGATATCCAGCTTTGCAGCAGCAGCAACCTGCTCCGAACCCGGAGTTTATGCGGTCTCACCATCCGACATACTTAAGGAGGTGGAGCGTTATTCAAGAAGGAAGGATACTGACAAGAACTGAGGCGGAAGAACTCAGTGATAAACTTCGAACCGATGGCCGAACAATCGTTTTTACAAACGGCTGCTTTGACATCCTGCATCCGGGGCATGTACACATACTGAGGGCAGCACATTCGTTTGGAGATAAGCTGTTTGTAGGGGTAAATACCGATGCGTCTGTAACCAGACTCAAGGGCAGCGGCAGACCTGTGAACGATCTTCAATCACGAATGTCGCTCCTGGCGGAGCTCAGATCTGTGGATTATGTAGTGCCTTTCTATGAGGATACGCCACTGAAGCTGATCGAAGAATTGAGACCTCACATCCTTGTGAAAGGGGGGGATTATGAGGTGGAATCCGTTGTGGGATCGGATTTTGTTATCTCCTGCGGAGGCAGGGTTGAAATAGTTTCTCTCCTCCAGGGATTTTCAACCAGTGGTATCATCGACGCTCTCATTAATCTGGAGGAATAGTCCACCTTGACCTCAACCCCCGGCTGGAGTAGAAAAGGCACATTCTCAAGAATATTATTATGCAATAACGTTGGTATTATTCAATGTATAAAGGAGTGTAAATGACTGTTTCCCAGATAGTATTACGATACCTGGGACTATTCGTGGTATTGCTGACCGGCCTTGTGGCTGTCCTCAGGTATAAAGATCTGAAGAAAGAACCCAGCGGGAACGACAGGATGATTCACCTTGCCGGTCTGATCCATTCCGGCGCCATGACTTACCTGAAAACGCAGTACCGGATTCTACTGATCTTTGTTGCTTTGATTTCACTTGCCCTCTTCTTCGGTATCGATCCGGGAACCGCGATTGCATTCGTGTGCGGTGCCGGGTTCAGCATGATCGCCGGTTACATTGGTATGAACGCTGCAACAATAGGTAATGTCAGAACTACGAATGCAGCAAGGACAAGCCTTTCAAAAGCGCTGTCAGTGGCATTCAAAAGCGGGAGTGTTATGGGGCTGGCAGTGGCGATGCTTGGACTTCTTGGAGTCTCGATATTTTACCTTCTTTACAGCAACATCGTTCCCGCGAAGGAATTCCTTGAATCGATACTGGGCACTGTATCGCTTGAGAATATTGCAGGTTTCGGTATGGGTGCCAGCTCTATTGCCCTTTTCGCCAGGGTTGGAGGAGGAATATTCACCAAGAGTGCCGATGTGGGAGCCGATCTTGTAGGGAAGCTGGAAGCCGGAATACCGGAAGATGATCCCCGTAACCCGGCGGTTATCGCCGATAACGTGGGTGATAATGTCGGGGATGTTGCTGGAATGGGAGCTGATCTTTTTGAATCTTATGTCGGCAGCATTATCGCTGCGATAGTACTGGCCTTCGGATTCAGTCTGACGGGTATTCCCGCTGGTCTGATTCCGCAAGGGTCCGGTGCTTCTATACAGACACTGATAGCATTGCCGATAATCCTTGCCGCACTGGGTACGCTCGCCAGTATTGCAGGAGTACTTTCGGTCAAGCTGCTGAGCCGGAAAGGGAGCCCTGCTACGGTTCTCAGGAATTCAACTTTCATCAGCACCGGCCTGTCAATAGCCCTGGCTCTGGGAGCGATACTCTTTTTCCAGGTCAGTATTGGTATTTTCTGGGCTCTCATCTGCGGTGTTGTTTCAGGAACTGCGATAGGTCTGATAACCGAATACTACACAAGCCGCGGACCTGTCATGAGAATTGCACGTAGCACTAAAACTGGCCCCGCGACCTGCATAATAGAGGGAATAGCAGTTGGTATGGAGTCGACCATTTTCCCGATCCTGTTCATAGCGGCTGCGATTATGGTCAGCTATCACTTTGCCGGTCTTTACGGAATTGCTCTGGCTGCCCTCGGTATGCTTATGAACGTTGGAATGACCATGTCGGTTGATGCCTATGGACCTGTGGCCGACAATGCGGGCGGTATAGCGGAAATGGCGGAACTTCCTGGAGAAGTCAGGCAGAAGACCGATAAGCTTGATTCTCTCGGCAATACGACTGCAGCAATGGGCAAGGGTTTTGCCATTGGTTCAGCTGCCCTCACAGCCCTCGCTTTATTCAGCGCTTACGCTGCTTCAACCGGGCTTCACACAATAGACCTGCTCAAATCAAACGTTGTGGCCGGTCTCCTCTTCGGAGCTCTGCTGCCGTACATATTCGCCTCGATGACGCTCCGGGCCGTAGGCCGGACTGCAATGGATATGGTTGAAGAAGTGCGCAGGCAGTTCCGCGATATCAAGGGGCTTATGGAAAAGGAAACTGAACCGGATACTCAGAAGTGTGTAGAGATAGCAACTGAGGGCGCACTAAAGGAAATGATACTTCCAGGTGTCCTTGCCATCGTTATTCCAGTTGTCATTTTCTTCGCATTCGGTGATTCCGGCGCTGAAACCCTAGGCGGGGTCCTTGCAGGAGCTATCGCATCCGGAGTTCTTCTTGCGATTTACATGTCCAATGCGGGCGGTGCATGGGATAACGCGAAGAAGTACATCGAAGAAGGCAACCTCGGAGGAAAAGGCTCCAGCGCGCATGCGGCAGCTGTTATCGGGGATACCGTAGGTGATCCCTTTAAAGATACAAGTGGCCCATCGCTGAATATTCTGATAAAACTTATGACAATGGTATCCCTTGTAATTTCACAGATTAAATGATCGGAGGATAAGAAATGACTGAGAATGCACTTGAATTCAACGATGAGAACGTAAAGGCTGAAATTGAAAAGATAAGACCTGTTCTGCAGAGGGACGGCGGAGATATCGCATTCGTAGGTATCGAGGATAAAGTAGTTAAAGTTACGCTTCAGGGTGCATGCTCGGGCTGCGCAATGGCCACAGTAACCCTCCAGTGGACCGTTGAACGGAACCTGAAATCGGTTTTTCCGGAGATAGAGAAGGTGGAAAACGTTCAGTAACGGATCGAAAGGTGCAGCCGCCAGGAGGGCTGTAATTGAATCTCTTGCCGGTGGCTGCGAGACTCTAAATCTTCAAGGCAGAGACAGGGCTTTCGCTCTCAGGCTTTTGAGGGAGACAACAGTATGGCGGGCCAGGCTCGACAGAGCCCTGACCCGTTTCTGTTCAAAACCCCTTGATGACCTCGACAGCTCCGTTCTTGCAGCCCTCCGGATAGGAGCGGCACAGCTGATTATCCTGGGTACACCTCCGCATGCGGCCGTTTCGGCTACTGTGGATGCGCTTCCCCGGCGCAGGGCAAAAGGTCTTGTGAACGCTGTTTTGAGAAGGCTGGCGAATGAGGGAGAGCCGGACCTGAGCGGAGCCCCACTGCATGAGGTCTGGTCCCATCCAGAAGCACTCACCGAAAGATGGGTCTCAAGGTTTGGAAGAGAAAAGACCGGGAAACTTCTTGAATGGAACAACAGCGTACCGAATATCGGGGGCTGTTTTCCTGGTCCGGATGATAATCTCGAGAAGGGTAAGTATCTTGATGATTACAGGATCATTGAGAGAACCGGAGAGAATCCGCTTGATTCAATAACTGGTAATGTCTATCTGCAGGATGAGGCAGCTGCAATTACCGGGAGAGCTGCTGCGGAGCTTGCCGCAGGCGGGTCCGTGCTTGAGATTGCAGCAGCCCCGGGCGGCAAGACGCATCATCTTCAGGCAGCTGCGAAATATGTTGTCTCTGTTGATTCATCCTTCTCAAGGATGCACAGATGGCGGGAGAACAGTGCCAGGCTCCGATGGCGTAACAGTATTCCGGTTGTTGCCGACGGAAAGATGCCGTCATTCAGAAACGGTTTTGACATGGTTTTCATCGATGCTCCATGCACGAATACCGGAGTTTACAGAAGGCGCTGCGATGCAAGGTGGAAATGGTCGAATGAATATCTTAATAATTCCGTTATTTTACAAAGAGAGCTTCTTCTTTCCACATGTAAACTTGTTGCGCCTGGTGGTATTCTGATATACTCAACGTGCAGCCTTGAAGAAGAGGAAAACCGTCTGCAGGTTGAAATGTTCGAAAACAGCAGAAAAAATTTCCAGAGGATCAGCCTTTCCGGACCAGCTGAGCTTGTCATGGATGGAATGATTTGCATATTCCCCTTTGAACACCAGGTAGACGGTATGTTTGCCGCAGCCTTTCGGAGGGATCATTGAAATCACTGATCAGATATAGTATTCTGGCCGTATCTGCCGCGATACTTGCGTTTATTGCGGGTACGATTCTGGCGCCCTCCGTTTTTCGAACCCCCCGATTCATCTCGTCAATCGGTGCGGCTTCAGCACCTGTAACGGTTCCCGATGTCACAGGCCTCTCAAGGCAGGATGCCCAGCGCTCCATAGAATCGGCGAACCTGATCCTTGCCGGCCAGTGGTCGGAATACGGCCCGATGGAAACAATGGGAAGTGTAATAAGGCAGGACCCGCCTCCCGGAGCGATGACTCCCAGAGGAGCCCCTGTAAGCATATTCTGGAATATCGGCCCGCTCTACAGACCGTATCATCCCGATTCGCTGATTGGTATTTACGCTGTAGAAGCAGAAGAGGAAATCGCAGACTGGCAGCTGTATTCTATTGGGAGAAGCTGGATACCTCATCCTTCCGTTCCGGAGGGAATGGTCATTGGTGTTTGTCCAAGGCAGTATGACAGTCTTTCAGTTATAATTCCTGTAAGACTTCTTGTATCGACCGGATGGGATGGCATTCCGCGCTTCGTTGGACTCTCCATTACGGATGCCCGACGGGTCGCGGAGAACAGCAACCTCATTCCGGTGATCGAGGAAAGAGTGACCGGAGATATCCTCCAGGATGGAATGGTCATCGAACAGATGATTCCCGCCGGTTCGCGGTATACTCCTGGTGATTCTGTAAAACTTGTGGTTGGAAAAATAGACAATGAATGGGGGAACTGGTAATGGGGAAGGTCATTATATCCCCTTCAGTTCTTGGGTGCGATCAGGGGAATATCGCGGAGGAAGCCCTGGCCCTTCAGGAGGCCGGAGCCGATATGATCCACCTCGATGTGATGGATGGAGTGTTTGTACCTGTTCTTACCGTAGGGGCAGCGATTGCGGAATCAATTTCACGTGTGGTTGACATACCGGTAGACGCGCACCTTATGGTTTCCAAACCCTCCCATTTGATAAATGCCTTTGCGGACGCGGGATGCAGTTACATAACAGTACATGCTGAGGTCACTTCCCATCTTGACAGACTGCTTCAACAGATCAGAACCGCAGGTTCAAAGGCGGGTGTAGCGGTGAACCCCGCGACACCAGTTGATTTTCTCAGATGGGTAGCGCCTGCAGTGGACCTTCTCCTTATCATGACAGTCAATCCCGGTTACGGGGGGCAGAAGCATCTGGGTTACGTTCATGATAAAATACCGGAAGCAAGACGAATTCTTGACTGTTACGGCGGAGGCGGCGCACTGATATCGGTGGACGGTGGAGTCACCGACGCAAATGCGGAGAAGCTCAGATCAGCCGGGGCTGATATCCTCGTTTCAGGCTCTTTTATAACGAGTTCCGATAATCCGGCTGCGGCAATGGAAAAACTCAGGTGAAACCGTTTGTTGTCATAATAACGACTTTTCTACTTCTGTCCGCATGCACCACCCGCGAAAGTACACCGCTGATCGATCAGGAAGAAATAGACAGGATACGGGAAGAACTGAACGCACAGGCCTGTATCACCCGCATTGATTCCCTTGCTTTTGAAATTGATGGCATTCTGTATCATGCGGCTATTGCAGAAGATAACAGACCGCTTGCTGCATTACTTCCTGATTCGATACCTGTATGCCCCGTTTCAGGCCTTCAGTACCTCATCGTCGAAACCGAAACAGAAATCACTGTTACCTGCCCGTCCGGGCACGGATCGATGAATGTAGAAAAATAGACTTTGTACTATTCCGTTAAATCGTGTATAGTTGCATGCTCTGTAGACTGCTGTATAAAGCAGAGCAGAGAAAACGGTTAAGGAACTGTGGAGGAACATTTTGTTTGAAAATCTGACAGACAAACTCTCAGATGCTTTCAGGAAACTGACAGGCAGGGGAGTGCTCTCGGAATCTGACGTTAAGCAGGCTATGAGACAGGTGCGTCGCGCACTGCTTGAAGCCGATGTTAACTTCAAGGTGGCCAAGCAGTTTGTCAGTGACGTCAGCTCAAAGGCCACCGGTGAGAACGTACTCAAGAGTCTCGCACCCGGGAAACAGGTCATCAAGATTGTTAACGATGAGATCACTGCGCTGCTGGGTACCGATAGATCACCTCTTCAGCTGTCCGGAATGCCTCCCCTGGTATATCTTCTGATCGGTCTTCAGGGCTCGGGCAAGACCACCGCAGCAGCCAGGCTCGCCTGGTGGCTAGCAGAGAAGAAAGGCAGGACGGTTCTTCTAGCCGCCTGTGACCTTGAAAGACCCGCAGCCATTGACCAGCTTGAGAAACTGGCAACAGATGCTGGTGCAGGATTTTACTGCCGCAGGGATGAAAAGGATCCGGCTTCGGTTCTCAAGGGTGCCATCGAGGAGGCTCGACTTAAGAGCTACGATGTTGTGATATGCGATACAGCCGGCAGGCTTCATGTGGACGATGACCTTATGAGGGAACTTGAAAGTATAAGCAGGGTTGCAGAAGCGTCCGAAACTCTTCTTGTACTTGATGGCTTATCCGGCCAGGACGCGGTGAACGTTGCGCTCGAATTCCAGGAAAGAATCGGATTTACCGGTTCGATCATCACGAAGATGGACGGCGATTCCAGAGGCGGCGCTGCACTGTCATTCAGGGCTGTAACAGGCAAACCGATAAAATTCCTTGGAACAGGTGAGGCTGTCGATGGTCTGGAACCAATGGATCCGCAGCGGCTTGCAGGTAGAATTCTTGGAATGGGCGATGTTGTAGGGCTGGTTGAGAAGGCTCAGGAAGTGTTCGATATCAAGGAAGCGCAGAAGCTTGAGAAAAAACTCATCTCCAACTCCTTCACTCTTGAGGATTTCGCAGGGGAACTGAAACGCATCCGGAAGATGGGGTCTCTCAGTGATCTCCTGGAAATGCTACCGAAGAACATGAGACCTTCAGGAATGGATATTGACGAGTCCCAATTCACCAGAATGTCCGCCATTATGAGTTCGATGACAGTCAGGGAAAAATGCCATCCGGAAATTATAAATGGAAGCAGAAGGAAGAGAATAGCAATGGGCAGCGGCACAAGAGTAAGCGATGTGAACAGGCTGCTGCGTGAATTCAGATCAATGAAAAAAATGATGAAGCGGATGAAACCGGGAAAAGGAATAGGTATTCCCGGAATTCGCTGATATGGAGGTTAAGTTTGGTAATAATCCGTCTTAAAAGAATGGGAAGCAAGGGTGAGCCTTCCTTCAGAATCGTGGCCGCAGATAGCCGTAAGGCTCCCAGCGGCAGGTTCCTGGATAGCTTCGGCTATTACGATCCCCTTCGCAAACCTTTTGAAGTAAAAGTCGATGAGACAAGAGTTTTCCACTGGCTTGGCAACGGGGCTCAGGTATCCGATACAGTGAGAAATCTACTCAAGAAAACCGGAACCTGGAAGAAATGGCACTTGTTGTCGTCCGGTGATAGTGAGGTTAAACCGGAGGTAGTTTTCATAAAAGGCGAAAACAGAACTTCGTAATTCTGAGCGTGTGCGTTTGCAGGCTGAACTGACATCTAAACTGGAGGGTCCTCATGAAAGAGCTTGTTGAACTTATGGCAAAAATACTTGTTGCAGATCCTGAAGCTGTTTCTGTTGAAGAAACAGTCGAGGAGGATGTTACCATCTACGAATTGAAGGTAGCCGAGAGCGATCTGGGCAGGGTAATAGGCCGCGAAGGTAAAATCGCAAAAGCCATGCGGTTAATTATCAGATCAGCTGCTGCCCGTCTGGAGCAGAAAGCTACAGTTAGAATTATTGACTGATAACAGCAATACAGTCCCCGACGATATCGTATATCTCGGATACGTAGAAAAGACACATGGCTTGAAGGGCGGGTTAAGAGTCCGGTTTTTCCAGGGGCACGGAACACCTGATGTTCCGGTGGGAACGGTGATTCTGCTAAACAGGAGTAAACCTCTTACGGTAAGTCGATGTACCTATGGAGGAGGTTCAAGGTTCAATCTCACCTTCAGGGAGATATGTAACAGGGATGATGCCGAGGAATTAAGAAACGGGTCAATCTACATATCCAGGGATGAAGCCGATGCGAAACTGGGATTTATTCCTCTTTACAATTTCGCAGGATTGGATATTCTGTCCCGTGGATGCCGCATGAGGATAGTTGATGTCGAACCTGCCGGGGCGAATCCAATGCTTGTTGTGGAGAACAATGAAAACAGGTTTCATGTTCCGGTTATTCTGGTGATGAATGAAGGATCGATAGACTGGAAGGAAAAAGTGATCGAACTTGACCTTCCACAAGGACTTGAAGAGCTTCCGTTGTAATTGGAGCTTAGGAGTGTGTCCGACAATGTACATTGAGCAGAATATCCTCACGGCTAAGATAGAATGCTCGGAGATTTGAGGAGAATACTGGATGTATTTGACGATAATATGCGAGTATTATAGCCAGCTGTGTGGGTTTTATGCCAATGTTTCATTGTAGGACAGGCTCCTGAAATGCAGGCAGCCGTTGCTACATTATTCCCGGAGCTGTTCGCTCCATTTTCCGAATGCGGGATCGTGGGAAGGGCTATCGAGAAAGGCCTGATAGATCTTTCGATTCTGGATATCAGAAACAGGGCCGTTGACGGCAGGGGTTCGGTTGATGATTACCAGTTCGGCGGCGGCGCCGGAATGCTTATAAGGCCGGAACCGCTCTTCGAAACACTTGAGCAGATACCCTGGAGGACTGATGCAAGGGTCATCTTCATGACACCCCAGGGGAGAAAACTGGATCATGAGCTGGCACTTGACCTTGCGGAGTCAGGCAGGATCATAATATTCTGCGGCAGGTATGGAGGAATAGACCAGAGGTTCAGGGATGCTGCCGTAACTGACGAGATAAGTGTGGCTGATGCGGTTGTATCAGGTGGTGAGATACCGGCAATGTTCCTTCTGGAAGCGGTATTCAGATGGCTTCCGGGGGTTCTGGGAAGAATGGAATCCGCTCAATCGGATTCATTCGCTACAGGATTACTTGACTATCCTCGGTACACAAGACCTGCCGAGTATAGAGACATGAAAGTTCCGGAGGTAATTATTTCTGGAAACCATGCAGAGATTGAAGACTGGAGATTCAAAGAAGCACTGGAGCTGACAAGAAGAGAGCGTCCGGATCTGATCGATTCGGAAAGTGAAGAGAGTTTAAAGGAGAGATTTATCCGATCTCTGCGGCTGGCAGACAGACAGAAGGAGCAGAACAATGGATGACATTATAAGAAGCGTTGAATCCTCTCAGATAAGAGATGATTATCCCGAGTTCAGATCAGGGGACACGGTGATGGTTCACTTTCAGGTTGTTGAAGGCGACAAGACCAGAGTACAGATCTTCCAGGGAGTGGTCATCTCCCGACGTGGAGGCGGAACTGCCGAATCGTTCACTGTAAGAAAGATTTCAGGCGGCATCAGTGTTGAAAGAGTATTTCCCCTGAATTCACCTCTTATCGAGAAGATCGAAGTAACCAGAGCAGGGAAGGTCCGCAGGAGCAAGCTCTTCTACCTTCGCGGCAAGACTGGTAAGGCCGCAAGGATCAAAGAGAAGAAGACATTCGGCGCAAGGAAATAGTACAACGGAGACTCAGCTATATCTATTCGATGAAAATTACCGGTCGAGATATCCCTGTATCGCGGGGATCGATGAGGCGGGCAGAGGTCCGCTTGCCGGCCCACTTGTAGCTGCGGCGGTGATATTCCCCGGACAGACAGTTCTGAATGAGGTCAACGACAGCAAGAAGTTATCCGCCAGTAAGCGCAGGCGGCTTTTCCCGGTGATTATTGAAGAATCGGAATACTGTTCAACAGGTATTGTAGAATCTTCGGAGATCGACACAGTGGGTATGGCTGAAGCTGTTCGGCTTTCCTTTACAAGAACTGCGCTGGGTATACCTGCTGATCTCTTTCTCATCGATGGCCTTCCGGTAAAGAATCTGAACATCCCCGCAGAATTCATAGTAAAAGGCGATTCAAAGAGCCTTTCAATTGCCGCTGCCAGTATAATCGCAAAGGTCACGAGAGACGATATCATGATAAAGGCCGACCGGAAGTATCCCGGTTACGGGTTCGCTTCCAATAAAGGTTACGGTTCGAGAGAGCATATTGAAGCGATAAGGAAACTCGGCCCCTGCCCGATTCACAGGATGTCATTCGCTCCCATGAAAAATGAAGCGCAGCTGAGGTTCCGTTTTGAGTGAAATCTCAATTGAAGCCGAATCCTTTGTATGCCGGTGGCTCGAGGAGAGGGGATGGAATATTGAAGCCCGGAATTTCAGAACGCGCAGATCAGAGATCGATATAATTGCCAGGAAAGAAGATGTACTCTCCTTCGTTGAAGTGAAATTCGCTTCGGACAGTTCCGCTACGATAGCGCTTGGCAAGATAGATTCGGAGAAACAGGCAAGAATTGTACATGCCGCTTCGGCTTACCTCTCAGCGAAACCTCCTTCTGGTCAGATACGATTTGATGTGGCGGTTGTCAGGGGCTCATCCATCAACCTCCGAATGGACACTTACCTTGAGGATGCCTTCCGCCCTGACATGATGTGATCTGCAATCTGACACGAAATCACTGCAGATGTTTATCAGGTTTGAAGCGATATCAGAAGACCTGCAAGGACAGCGGCGACTATAACGATTCCGCAAGCAATATAAACGATGACCATATATGCCTGACCGATGGTCTGGATTCTGTGACGGTAACCGTTGAATTGCCGGATTAGAGAATTTCTATCACCGATACCACCCTGCAGCAGATCCATGTAATGTATGAATATTCTTCCCAGCATTTCCTGATCCTCCCACTATATAAACACCGATCAGGAAGATGTGGTTTCCTGATGTTTCGATTTCGCAATTTTGTCAATACTGTGGATGTGTTCAAGGATGGCTGTGACCCGATCTCCATTTATGTTCTATGAAAGATCAGGGAGTATCTTTGTGATCGATCTTCAGGAAGGACTACTTGAACAAAGCTCCGTTATTCATAAGTGAAGTGATACGCCGGGGTGAGCTCTCCGGAAGTTTCAGGGGAGCAGTGCTTCTGGCGGATATCTGCGGTTTTACATCCCGGTTCGACAGGATGACAGGTCTGGGCGCCGAAGGAGCGGAGCTCATCTCCCGGGAGGTGAGCAGTACCCTTTCGAGTGTTGTGGCAGCCGGTGCAGAGTACGGTGGTTTTCCTGTTTCTTTCGCCGGCGATGCAGTCACTCTGGTTTTTCCAGGTGACGTAGAGGGTGCCGGTAATGCCTGCAGGCAGATCCAGTCAGTGAAAGTAGAGAATACTCTTCCGGTCAGAATATCGGTCGGTGAAGGCCTTATCATCTGGGATGTTATTCCCCTTAATGAGTGGACATTCTACAGTTTCCAGGGTTCCGCTGTAAGGCAGGCTGTCATAGCGGGTTCCGACTGCGCCCCCTCCAGTCTGTCCCTTTCCCGCGAAGAAGACGAGCCTGCTCCAATTGTATCGAGGACTCTCCCCGCGGCATGTTTCAATCCGCCTGTTCTTTTTGGTGACAAAACAGTGAATGAATTCCGGCACGTCATCAGCATCTTCCTGTCGCTGGAGAACCGCAGGGGAAGCAACTGCTCCAGGGACTTTCAGGAATTAGTTCTTGAAATCGCCGGTGAGCTTGGTGGTTATGTATCGGGCCTGGAGGCCGGCATGGCGGATTATCATATTCTGGTGGTTTTCGGAGCCCCTGTTTCCAGGGAGGACGATCCCCGTCGCGCAGACGCTTTTCTTCAGCAGGTGTTTGCCAGGGCTTCCGGCAGGGTGAGGGCCGGAACTGCCAGCGGCCTGGCCTTCAGCGGGATATTAAGTACATCACTTCTCAAATCTTACACGGTTCTCGGGCCTTCGGTGAACCTCGCAGCCCGGCTGCATGACTTTGCCGGATGGAACGCTGTCTGCAGCGGACCGGTTTTCAGCCGTACATCAGGTCTCGGGATACGACACTCGAGGGAAATATCTTTGAAAGGTATCTCCCTTCCGGTACAGGCTCTTGTGCTTTCACCACTGCAGAAAAGGATTACCGCAGCCGAACCCGTGCCTCCGCTTATCGAAAGAAACGAGCTTCTGGATGAGCTTGAGATTAAGCTTATGAAAGAGGGTGCTCAGATACTTCTCACCGGGGTGACCGGTATTGGTAAGACCAGATTGGCTGGAGAACTCTGTCTGCGCATGAATGACATTTTCTTAATCTCTTTCAGGTGCGAAGGAGTGTCAGGCGGGAGTTTAGACATCTTCTCCAGATGGCTGGGGGAGTGGCTGGGGCTTGAGGCCAGCGAGGGAGGGCTAACCGCATTCCGGGATAAGTTTTACTGCTTTATCGATCTCCTGGATGAACTGGACGATCCGGTGGCCAATGAGACAGTGGATGAGCTGCTCAGGGCGGAATCCGTGCTTGCCGCCATGGTGGGTCTCCACTGGGAGAGATCGCTTTATGAGGGATTGGATCCCAGGGGCAGGTTCCGAAACACCGTATCTGTCACCGCTGCCTTCATCAAGGGACATTGCCTGTTGCAGAAAACGATAATCGTACTTGACGATCTGCAATGGATGGATCCCGACTCTGGAAGACTGATGGCTGCCGTGCTGGAGGAGCTGGGGCAGAGTAGACCTCCCATACTCCTCTTACAAGACCGGGCATGAGCGAAACAATAACAGAATTGGGGTTAACCCCGGAGGAGATCAGACTCCCGCCACTTTCAAGAGGCGGCTGCAGGAGCTTTCTTGAGTGGAGCCTGAGCAGGGAACCTTCAGGGAAACTCCTGGACTGGTTTCACCGGCGCACCGAGGGGATCCCGTTCTTCATGGAGCAGTATGCAGGGGTGCTCTTATCGTCTGCAGGTCCTCCCGATGAAAACAGCTTTCCCGGCAACATCCATGCGCTGCTTGTGGCAAGACTGGACAGGCTGGAACCTGAGCTCAGGAAAGCAGCGCTTTCTGCCAGCATACTCGGAAGGGCTTTTGATCCCCGGATACTCCAACGTATCGGATCAGATGAGGATATGGAAGCTCTTCTAGAGAAAGGCATTGTGGAGAGGGTGTGGGAGCGCACGCCAGACGGGCAGTTCAGCTTTATTCACATTCTGCTGAGGGAGGCCGCCTACAACCTTCAGCTTCACTCGGAGCGAAGGAGGCTTCATACAAGGGTAGCTGAAGAAATGGCTGCAATCTGGGCCTGTCAGCCGGAGAAAGCTCAGAGTATAGCGTTCCACATGGAGCAGGCCGACTGTTCAGAGAAGGCTTCGCTCTGGTACATTGAGGCTGGCAGGTACGCATTTTCCAGAAGGATGATCACCAGCTGCCTGAACCAGATGAAGAAAGTTCTTGTCCTCTCCTGTGATGTTTCCAGAAGACTTGATGCTTACAGGATGATCTACGATATGCATGCCTCCATCTGTGCCTGGGATGAGGCGGAAAAAGCAATTGAGACTGCGGAAGGGGAAGATAATCTCACCACAGAGGATCGAACACGGATCCGGATGATGAAGGTTAATCTGGCAACCAATCTGGGCAGACCGCAGGAGGCGCAGGATCTGCTTGAAGGTCTTGAGGAAGTGAATCCCGAACTCAGGCCGCAGGTACTTCACCACCGTGGACGCATACTGATGCTGCAGGGCAGCACAGAGGAGGCAATGGAACACCTTCTTGCCGTCCATAGAGAGTTACTGAACGGGACGCCTGAAGAAAGACTGGTGGCTGCAAAGGCTCTGGGTAACGCCTCTGGGTGCATGATCCGCCTTGGCCTGCTGGAAGAAGCTGAAAAGTCGCTCATGCATGTGTCAGCCTATGCGGTAGAGACTGGAGACTTGATAATGGAGACCCTGGCAGCAGGTAACCTGGCACTGGTTTACAAGTATCTGCCAGGCAGGAAAAGCGACGCGAAGAGTATGATGCGCAGGCACCTGGAACTCGCCCGGAGGACAGGAAGCCGTCTGCTGGAACTCCAGGCTCTTGGCAACCTGGGTACAATGCTGGAAAATGAAGCCTCTTCGGAGGAGGTTTTCGGGCTTCTCGAGAAGGCTTTGAAGCTTGCTCTGAAGTACGGCGGAAGTGAGGCTCTCTCTGTATCCCAGGCTAATCTTGCGCGTGCTTTGCAGAGAGTAGGCAGATTTGAACGGGCACTGGAGCTTATAGACGCATCTCTGCAGGTCTGCATGGGAGAGGGGTTAGTGGTTAATCAGCTTGATTATGCCTTTGAAAGATCTCACATCCTGATGGATTTGGGACGGCTCGAGGAGGCAGAAGAGCAGATCGTACAGATCAGGGAGATGTCTATTCCGGACGATTACACTTACAACATTACCCTGTGCAGAGGTAAACTGCTGCGGCTCCAGAACAGAAATGTACAATCTGAAGAACTATTGAGAGAGGGGTTGAAGGAAGTCACCGGAGTGTGGGAAAGGTTCGACTTGATGCGAGAGCTTTACCTGATCAACAGAGACAGAACAGTTCTCGTTGAATGTCTGGAACTTGGGGAAGAAGCTCAGAGGAGAACACCTTGCTGGTATCTTCGTGTAAAACTTGATGAATTGAAAAAGGATCTGGAGAATCCTCCGTATCATAAATAGATACTCTCTGAATCGATGCAGCCCGATGCCGTCATTATTCGGGTTTGCACGACCGGGATCATGTCCATAACCGGAATCTGGAGCCGTTGGGATATTGCATGACGGCAACTGGGATGAACTTGCTCCTCTTCTCACCGCTAACGGTTACGATACCGTATTCTACATGGCTGCCTATGGCCCTGTTATCGATGAGGAAGGTTTGAGAGAATGTCTGGATTCAAGGCCCGGACATGTCTGCGCATTGCTGCGGAATACCCGGTAACAGGTATTCATCAGGATTACATCAGATACAAGTACTACCTTTCAGGTTATTCCGAAAGTACTCTTGACCGATTCCGATTCCCAGTTGGTTGCCCAGTGTGAGGAACAGCTTGAGCTTGCAGGTGATCACACGATCCTGTGCGGAATAGGAGAGCGATCCTGCACTTCGCATCTATTGGAAAGGCAAACTTTCCGCCAGATAACCCTTGTTGAGGATATGGGGTTCGATGGATGGGTGATCTACTTCCTGTGCGATGAGGTTATAGAAAGACTTCTAGACAATGATCCTGGCGACTGATCCTTGAAGTTGAACCGGTAATGAAGAATATCCTCGATCTCAGATCTGCAAGTAACAGCATCCGGATAATTGATTGACACCAGCCATGCGATGATGCTATCATGTTTAGAGTGTCCCGTCACCATGGAGGAATATGATATCCATTCTTGTATCTCTGATTCTTGCTTCCGCACCCGTTCCGTCAGGACCCGCCGGTCTCAGCATGCAGGAGACCGCAGTATCTCCCCTTGAAATTCTACCCGCTTCCTTTGAGGATATTTCGATTATCAGGGGCAGCAGAGGTGATGTAGTGCTGATAGTTGTTGCCGATTATGTCGCTGATCCGCTGGCAGCTCACATCGCGCAGTTCCAGAGCGATATCGCATCGGAAGGATGGACAGTGCAGGTGCATGTCATGAGCGGGGGAACCGCTGAAGACATTAAATTCCTTTTTCAGAATACACCTGGTCTTGACGGCGCTATCCTTGTGGGATTCCTGCCGTGCGCATGGTACGAGGATGATTACTGGGGATTCGAGGAATTCCCCTGTGAGCTGTTCCTTATGGACCTTGACGGCATCTGGATCGATTCAGACTCCGATGGGCTTTACGACACTAATTTCGTTGATGTGGAGCCAGAAATATGGCTTGGCAGGATAGATGCCCACACCGCATACGGCCCCGAGCTGCAGTTGCTCGCAGGATATTTCACCAGGAATCATGCATACAGGACAGGATCACTGGGATTGAACCCCGAAGCCCTGGCTTTCAATGACGATGACTGGAGCTACTATACGGATTGCGGTCTAAATGGTATTTACGGATCAGCGAACGTTACGGTTATCAATTCATCCGCTCAGACCACAGCGGAGAATTATCTTATCAATCTTGATCAGGGGTACGAATTCGTACATCTGATGTCCCATTCATGCCCGTGGGGACATACTTTCAAAATTCCAGGAGGAATGGCAGGTACCGTGATGGCACCTGAAATAGCCCAGGTGAACCCCCGCACCGCTTTTCTACAATTGTTCAGCTGTTCAAACGCAAGATGGGTAGAGGAGGGATGTCTTGGAAACTGGTACCTCTTCGGTACCGATTACGGACTGCTTGTCACCGGTGCTACAAAAACAGGTTCGATGCTGGATTTTGAGGAATACTACGGTCCACTGGCGGCAGGGTTGACCTTCGGTGAAGCATTCAGAGAGTGGTGGGAATACGAGGCACAGGGAGGTTTCTCCTCCAGTGAAAGAGCATGGTTTTACGGGAATGCTCTGCTCGGAGACCCTACGCTGAAACCACTCGCAAGCCGGATGGGTGCTGAGAATGTTCCTTTCACTGAACAGCGATTCAGCGAGTATGAATATATTTCAACCAGCGGTTTCTCCGACTGCTTCCCGGCAGCAGCGTCCAGCAATTATGCGCCGCGGCGCACCATTGCGGCATGGTTGTCGGGGGAGAACGGAAGGCTGGATGTTGCAGCTCGTCTTTACGAAGAGGGGGCAGGCTGGGGTCCTGTTATTTACGTTGATTCGGACGAATACTGGGATGTTGGGGTCTCCGCATGTTATCATGATACGTCCCCCTGGATAGTCTGGAGTGATTTCGAATTATCCACCTACAGCTACAGGATAAAAACTGCCCACGGAAACGATTTTTCCCAGGTTGAGATCCAGGTCGACCAGGAGGGTTATCAGATAAGCCCCGTTCTGGCCTCCACAGGCAGCAGGCTCTGGCTTGCCTGGCTGGACTGGGATGCGAACGGCGGTGCTGTGATGCTCAAGAGTATCGATGGCATTTTTCCTGCAGTTCAGATAAGCTCAGCTGCGGAATGGTGCCAGAACCCTGAACTTATCGTGGATGCTTCCGGAATCGTCCATCTCGTATGGGAGGAGCGGTCTCCTTCGGGAAGCAGGATAATGTGGAGCTGCGGCGATTCGTCAGGTTTCAGCTCTCCCCTCGAGGTGTCTACGGGTGAGTTATGTCATTCCCCCAGCCTCGATACCGACTGGCCTACCTCCGAAACCTGCCTGTTATGGGTGGACGAAGCGGGTGCGGCTTCGATTGAACTCAGAGTATGGGAAGGAACCGGATGGGGTGATGCAGAGACTGTTCATACTACATCCGAACGCATCTCGGGAACTTCCCTGGGCAGTCTGCCCGAACCTCTGGGAACAGGTGTAATCTGGCAGGAGGGGAGCGGAGCCTCCGCAAAGATAATGGGCTATCCCCTTGGCGGTTCTGCGCCGCTGGAACTGTATCCTTTCGCGGGTCCTGCCTGGTCTCCCGTTTCGACTCCATACGAGCTGCTCTGGGCCGGCAACGAAGGTGGCGGGTGGGAAATATACGTTCAGGATCTTTCCGGTGTGGGTATTGGAGGTCAGGAACCCGCAGTTGTACTGCAGCTGCCCCGAATAGTAGAGAATCCCGTAAGAGGAAGCATAGTGATCTCACTACACGAGAACAGCTCCGCATTTGAGTCTGATATCCATATCTACGATCTTGCCGGCAGGATAGTACTCAGCAGACGATTACTTATCCAGCCTGAAGTTGAAGCCCGGCTTGACTGTTCAATGCTTCCTGCGGGTATTTACATGATCAGCTTCGGGGAGAGTACGACACCTTGCAGATTCGTACTGCTCAGATAGCGTCATCCTGAAGTGAGCATGGAGTATCATTGTATACTCACTGACCTGATGAACGGGGGCTGAAACTGGACCTGACATTCATATTCACGGACATAGAAGGATCCAACCGTCTCTGGGCCGGTGACCCGGATATGATGTCCGCTGATCTGGCTGTTCATGACAGCATCATCAGAGCCAGTGTTGAGATCAACGGTGGAAGGGTTGTGAAGCACACCGGTGACGGTTTCTTTCTTGTATTTGATGACCCTGCAGCCGCATCCGCATGCGCTATGGACATACAACTATCCATGGCATCCTCCGGGGCTCTTGAGAACCGCATTCGTCTCCGGATAGGTATCCACACTGGAGTGGCGGAGGAGAGGAACAGTGACTTTTTCGGTCCCGACGTAAACCTTGCTGCAAGGGTTATGGCAGCTGGTCTGGGAGGACAGGTTCTGCTTACAGCCCAATCCGCTCAGACTGTCCTTCCGGAGGATTGCAGTCTGAAGGACCTTGGGGCGCACAACCTGAAGGATATCCTTGAACCCCGCTGTCTCTATTCGCTTCTGCATCCTGATCTGACCGAAAGATATGCTGCTTGTCCGAAAGTCCTTGCAGTACCTGGCAACCTGCCTTCAGAGCAGACCCCTTTTGTCGGTCGTGAGGCTGAGATGCTCAGGATTTCGACCATTCTGGATCAGAAGGACTGCAGATTACTCACACTCCTTGGCCCCGGAGGTGCCGGCAAGACGAGGCTTTCGATAAGAACAGCTCTTGAGATATCCCATAGGTTCAGCGATGGAGTCTTTTTCGTTCCTCTAGCTGAGCTGGAATCCGGTGACAGCGTTGCGGCGGCCGTAGCTGAAGCGATCTCGTTCACGCTGGAAGGTGATACCGATCCTGTCATACAACTCCAGCAGCGCCTGAGCGATTGCGAGATGCTACTTATCCTGGATAACTACGAGCAGCTGACAGATCAGGCTGACCTCCCGGCCAGGCTTCTGGAGGCGTCATTGGATCTCAGAATCATCATTACCTCAAGAGAGAGGCTCCGACTCAGGACGGAATGGGTGTTTGAGGTACCCGGCATGGAAATTCCTGATGCGCCTGATCTCGATTATGCACGCTGTGACAGTATCCGGCTCTACAGGAAAACAGCCCTTCGGTGCGGTGGTGCGGAATCGAAATCGGATGAAAGGGAAACGGTCGCAAGGATATGCCGGCTTCTTGAGGGAAACCCTCTGGCAATAGAGCTTGCGGCCTCCTGGAGCGGTTTCCTTCCTGCTGAGGATATTCTTGAGCAAATTCTGTCCTCTGGATCCCTGGAAACCGCATTAAGGGATCATCCCGGAAGACACAGCAGCCTTGAGGCATCCTTCATGTTTTCATGGAACCTCCTGAAACGCGAACAGCAGCGTAATCTCTGCAGCCTTACCGTATTCCGGGGAGGATTCGACTTCAAGGCAGCCAGTGAGGTTTGCGGTATCGATATCAGGGATATCGTCGCCCTGAAGGACAGGTCACTCCTCTGGCAGCTGGAGAAAAGCCGGTTCGGACTGCACGGAATGATCAGGCATTTCTCTTCCCAAAGGGCAGTGGATCTGCTGGAGGATCTCGCAATTGTTACCGACACCCACAGCGAATACTACATTTCACTCCTTGCCAGCAGCACAGAAGATCTGTTGCATGGAGACCGCGTAGTGGCAGTGAGCCGCCTCAGAAGGGATCTGGACAACATCAGGGCTGCATGGAACCACTCGGTTGAGAACCGTATAACCGACAGGATCCGATCCGGCAGCCGGGGTCTTGCCACCATCATGGGAGTGAGGAGCCAGTTCAGAGAGGCTTACACTCTTCTGAATGCAGCAGTTGAAAGTATGGAAGGCCATGCAGATGATCTTCTAATGGCAAACCTCCTGGCGCAGCTTGGCTGGGTTGGGTCGCATGTACGTCCCCTTGAGGAATGCATCTCGATCCTCGAGAAGAGTGTTGATCTGTTCAGAAGAGCCGGGGAGGCAAAGGCTCTGGCTTATGGCTTGAACAACTTTGCTAACGTGCTGAATGTCAAGGGAGAGGATCAGAGGGCCGAACCCCTCTACAGAGAGAGTCTGTTGATAAGCAGGGAGAGGGAAGACCTTTTCGGCATGTCGGCAGCTTTAAACAACCTGGGGATCCTGGCGGATCACTGCGGTGAACTGGACAAGGCCATGGAGCTTTACACCGAGTCCGTAGATATATGCAGGAAGCTTGGGAACCAGCATGGCGTGTCTGTCAACCTTTCCAACCTCTCCACGGTGCTCAGAGAGAAGGGTGACATTGACGGTTCCATGGAGATGCTCAATGAAGCACTGGATATAGAGCAGAAGATTGGTGACAGCTTCAATGTTACACTTATCAAATGCAATATAGCAGTGCACTTTATCAATAGGGGCATGCTGGAACAGGCCAGGGAACTGGTTCAGATCTGCATTTCCAGCTTCGATATTCAAGGGCAGGCCGGGGGTATCGCAAGGGGCTGCATTCTTCTGGCATTGATCTCCGTGGATGAGAGCAGATTACCCGAAGCCCGCGAGAACCTCTACAGAGCGCTGGAGCTTCTGGCAAGGTATCGCTGGTTCTCACACTTCATCGAGGCAATGGCCGTATCTGCCCGTTATTTCCAGGCTCTGGGAATGATGGAGCTGGCCTGCATGTCAGCCATAATATCTGTCTCACACGGTTTCCTGCCAGGTTATCTTCAGGAGAGGGTAGACAGCATTCTGAAACAGAGCGCTTGCGAACTCGAGGCTGATGTCATCGCTGATATCAGAAAAACAGCGCCGGGCATGAAGCTGGATGATGTGGTTGCCAGAGTAATATCACTCCTGAAGCAGTCCGACTGATCTTTATTGCCTGTAGCGTGTCAGTAGTTGATGATCACCTGCATTGCCAGGTTTGTAATAGTCTGAAATAACCTCGATTTGATGCGGAACAATAACTGCGATTAACTGAATACATACACCGGTTATGGCGAGAACCAGGAGCAGCCGGCGTTTCCAGCGGGCATCGAACCGGATCAGTGAAGCTGGAAGAAGCAAAAATGGGGTGAGGATAACAAGGAAACGAGGACCCCAGCTGCAACCCGCATACCACATCATTATCTTACTGTACAGCAGGCAACCTGTAACGATAATCAAGGTTGTAACCAGGGCGAGCGTTTTTCGTGATTTGTACAGGGCAGGAAATGCCAGCAGTCCAAGGACAATAGGAAACTGGATTTCACCCTTTCCGGATCCTGCCTTCGATACAGCTGCCAGACCGTGCATCCTGTCCGATCTCAGCACCGAAATACATCATATCCGCAAGAACCCGACGGGTCAACGCACCAACAGACCTGATGTGGAGCGGGAACCCTCGTCGGAGGCGCACTGCCCCCTGTAGCGCGGAGAGCTCATCACCCGACCTCGATCTCGGGGACATCGTCCCGCCAGGCCTGGCTGTACGTTAACAGCATGCTACCTGTATAATTGGAAAAGTGCTCGGTGACAGACGGAGCCTCTTCTGCATATTGACAGTCAATCATCGCCAGGCTATACATGGGATATACATAAGGTGGTGATAAAATGTACACTAAAATTCAGAAATGGGGTAACAGTCAGGGGTTGCGCCTTGCCAGGAACGTTCTTAAGGATGCTGATCTTGATGTCGGCGATGAAGTGGATATTAAGGTGCAGGATGGCATCATCATCATAACTCCTTCCAGAAGGATTCGAGGGAAACACCATATTCAGGATCTCATTGCTGAAATCCCTGCGGATTACCGAACAGAGGAAGTCAACTGGGGTAAACCCGAGGGCAGGGAGGAATGGTAAATGACGTTCTACGTACCAAAACAGGGTGACATTATTTCCGTAACTTTCGATCCTCAATCCGGACATGAGCAGAGAGGTCGTCGCCCCGCTCTTGTAGTAAGCAAAGACCTGTTCAATATCGGCACCGGTTTGTCTATTGTCTGCCCTTTGACGAACACATCGCGAAATTTCCCCTTCCACATACCAATTCCAGAGAATAGCAACCTCACAGGATTCGTAATGGTTGAACAGGTGAAATCGATCGATTTCCATTCCAGAAAAGCCACGCTTATCGAAAAAGCTTCTCAAGATCTACTTGAAGAAGTACTCTCCATTCTTGATGCCTGCATTTACTGAACGTGGTTGTAATATCTCACATCTCTCGATTTGACATCTCCAGGTAACGAACCTTTACTTGATTGTGGTTAATGAAGATGTAAGTTTTCAAGTGTATCATTGAGCAGTAGGCCGAATTGGCAGTTGAAGTAGATGATCAGATCAGGACATTGAAGAAAATGTTGCACAATAATCTGGAAAATATTATAATGAAAAAGTATCATTACTGTGAAAGGAGAACTCCATGAAAATCATCTATGTGAGATTGTTCCCGTTGGTTGTGCTATTCTTGCTTGTTGCTGTTGCCGTAGCTGGTTCTGGTCGCTACTACGAAGTTACCATCACGCTTACAGATGATCAGGCGAACACGGTTCTATATTCCAGGAGTGGAGAAGCTGAGATTGAATTTACGAAGGAGCAGTTCGAGATTATTACGGATGTCGTGCCCGAGTTCGATTACGAGGTAATAACTCTCATGCCTGAGCATCTAAGCAGATTATATGCTGTAGTCATTGAGCTTCATGTTCCCGATGATTACCCCGATCCTCGTTTCTTTATCAGGATGGATCCTCAGCCTTCACCCTGAACCTATCTGCTTCCAGACCATCTCAGACCTGATATTCATGCTGTGCCTGGGGATATTGATTTACAGATTTGACTCAAATACTGCTGAAGTAATCGGGCTGGATAACAATAACATGACTTGAACCGATTCAGTCAAACATCCGCAAAAGGAACGCCTCGACAGACAAGATATTTCTTTCCCCGTTTTGACTTACCCAGATGAAGTAGGTGTCGGGACAAAGTTCAATGAGAGCAGCAAAGCCGTCTTTAAGCGATCCTTTACTTTCCATATAGGGTTCGGCATGTACAAGCCATCCATCCGAGCCGGTGTGGTTGTGATTATAGAAACCCTCAGACCGCATAGATCAGAAAAAACGGCACGAATACTACGGTTTCAAAACGAGTCAGCATGCTGTATCCCAGAAGTAACCCCGCGAACATTATGTACCGATAGAGATATTCCTCTTTGAACCTGTACAGGCAGTATAGAGCGCTGAAGAGGCAGACTGTTGTTACTGGTTGCGTCCAGTACGAACTGGAGTACGGCCAGATGATACTGCAGCATCCGAGCAGCATGGTCAGAGGCAAGTGCCCGTTTTCTGTCACGACCGAGTCGATTCGAAAAGAGGAAGAATACGAGTGTAAGAAGAGCCATTGCCAGAGGATTGACCATGGCAGCCATGATCGCCGAGCGAGTGCTTCCAAGCTCTCGAATGGCAGCAGATATATCTGCTCCCTTCTCATTATTCTCACCTTCAGTCTCATTGGAATTGTCAGTGGTGATGTTCTCGATCAGGAATCCCAGTGAACCGAGGGGAAGAGATGCAACCGCAAGCCCCGGTGGAAGTGTCATGTACGGTTTATCATCCCGCCCCAGCGCGAAGAATAGAGATATGCTTCTATCCGTGGCGAGTGACGCATTATTCAGTGGAAGCGAGAGTTGCTGCCTCTGAAGAATGCTCTTTACGAATTCGTAATGATACACGTTATCGCCAACGGATATACCCCTGAAAGTCAGCAGGTATATGGCAGCAAAGAAACAAAACAGAGCGAAATGAAAACATCTATTCCGCAAATCTCATCCTTCCGAAAAAGAAATCCTGCTGGAATATCTCCTTGGGGGCTTGAACTCTCTCCTTATAATGCGTAAACTCTTAATAGATGAATAGAGGATAGTCATATGCTTGCACGCACCCGGAGCCTTGCTGTATACGGAATAGATTCATACCCGGTGGAGATCGAAGCAGATATGTCACTGGGGCTTCCTACTTTCACCATCGTTGGCCTTCCAGACAATGCCGTACGTGAATCACGCCAGCGCATCCGATCGGCTATATCCAATCTGGGTTTCAAGCTTCCGGGGAAGAAGCTTACGATCAACATGGCGCCGGCAGGCAGGAAAAAGGAAGGTCCCGGGTTCGACCTCCCGATCGCGGTTAGCATCCTTGCGGCTTCCGGGATCATCCCGAGGGAATCCATCGAGGGTTTCTACTTCGTGGGAGAACTTGCCCTTGACGGTGCTCTTCGACCGGTTCGTGGGGTTCTCTCCATGGCTGACCGCGCAAGAGCGGAAGAACATGCAGGGTTTATAGTTCCAGTCTCCAATTCCGGTGAGGCTGCGGTTGCTTCGGGGCAGAATATCTACCCCGCTGAAAGCCTGGGAGATGTGATTGACTTTCTGCTTAATAAAATAACTATAGAGCCTGCCAGGCACAAATGCGCACCTGCAGAGGCTGGCGGGCAGCATAAGCCGGATTTCAGGGATGTAAGGGGGCAGGAGTTCGCCAAGAGGGCTATCGAAGTAGCTGCCGCGGGTGGCCACAACATACTGATGACAGGCCCCCCTGGTTCCGGGAAAACCATGCTTGCGCGAAGGCTGCCCTCCATTCTTCCTCCGCTGCTTCCTGAAGAAGCAATAGAAACTACCAAGATCCACAGCGTTGCAGGTCTTCTGGAAGCCGGCAGCGCGCTGCTGCATACCCGGCCATTTCGTTCGCCGCACCATACCATCTCTGATGCGGGACTGATAGGAGGCGGCACAATACCGGGGCCTGGTGAGGTCAGCCTTGCACATAACGGAGTTCTTTTCCTCGATGAACTGCCGGAATTCAGAAGGAACGTTCTGGAGGTTCTCAGGCAGCCCCTTGAGGATGGCACAGTAACAATAACAAGAGCATCCATGACCATGGCATTTCCTGCCAATTTTACTCTGGCGGCAGCCATGAACCCATGCCCATGCGGATATTTCACCGATCCCGGGCATTCATGCAATTGCACCGGACCACAGATACAGAGGTATCTGGGCAGGATATCTGGGCCCCTTATGGATAGAATTGATATCCACGTCGATGTAGCCCCTGTTGCATACCGTGACCTTTCATCCAGCCTGCCAACCGGAGACAGTTCAGGAGATATAAGAAAGCGCGTGATAAGGGCAAGAAAGCGCCAGGCTGTAAGGTTCGGGAGTGTATGGGGGCTCTACTGCAACGCCAGCATGAATTCCCCGATGGTCAGAAAGTACTGCAGCCTGAGCGATGAAGTCAGCAAACTCCTGAAATCCGCAATGGAACTCTACGGTTTTTCAGCGAGGGCATACGACCGGATAGTCAAGGTTTCAAGAAGTATCGCTGACCTGGCGGACTCCTCCGACATAAAGCCTGCGCATGTCGCCGAAGCCGTACAATACCGCTCCATGACGGGTCAGATATACCCGTAAACCACTGTTCGGAAGCAGATATTTTGAATACAGGAATTGGATTAAGAGGATATTTCTAGAACGCATTTCTCCAGAGCATTGATCAATTGTATTGAAAATTTGTCTTTTTTTCCTTTTTTGAGCTCGTACAGAACATCCGTAGGCATCTTGGGAATTCTGTATTTCCTGCTTGGTGTAACTGCGGCATTATAGGTATCACTTATTGCTACTATTTCGGTTTCCAAACTAATATCCTTCTTACCTTCAGGATAACCACTGCCATCTATTCTCTCATGATGGTCCTCTGTAATTACTGCTTCCTTTTCCAGGCCCAGTTTTCTGAGCATCCTTGCCCCCTCAGCCGGATGAACCTGGAGTATCTCCCAATCAAGATCATCCAATGGTGTAATCTTATTAAGTGAGTACCAGGGAATTGCACATTTCCCAATGTCGTGCAGTAAGGCGGATGTCTCTATAAGTTTGATTTTATCCTGTTCAAGTAACAATATTTCCGATATTCTCACAGCTGTCTTTTTAACGTTTTCTGTATGTTCGCTGCCCAGGTACCAGTCCTTTATTTTCAGAACTTTCAACAGATAGTCAAACAACCCCTTTTCCCTGAAAAATATATGAAGATCCTTCATCCCTTTTTTACTTGAAAGAATATCATAAATATGAAGGCCATCCCTCATCGCCAGCGTTTCCGAAAGCGTAGTTCCATAGTATCCTGCATCTTCCAGTGAACGGATCATTAATCTTATACTTTTTTCAGCATTTCCTTCATTTGCATGTATAAGAGCTTTTATTCGATGATAACCCGGTTCTACATATCTTCTGACAGTCGCACTGGCATCTCTGATTATTTCCTCAAGGATTTCATCAGCTTTTTCTGTTTCACCTCTTCTCGCTTTTGCCTCAGCTTTATTTAAAAGTGTGAGAAATTTAATAGGTTCTGATTCGGTTTCTTCCAATTTTTCTTCAGCAATACTTAATACCCATTCTAATTCCTCATCATCCTTTATCGTCCTTTCTGTAACAAGTAATGAATCTGTGTAATTATTACATATCAATTTGAGTGCCCAGAGGTATTTCTTTGGAACTGATCTTTCAAACCGATCAGGACTGATCCTTCTTATTACTGAAGTTGCTTCCCGATACACTTCATTTGCATGGATATAATTCTCACGATAAACGTGCAGTATACCTGCGTAATTGTTAAGAAACAAAGGTAAGAATGACTGTTGTTTTTTTTCTTTTTTCAATTCCTCACAGAAGTATCCTGTTTCCTTTTCAATGCTTTTCGTTGGGTATCCAAGATTAGCAAATGCCCCTGAAAGATACATTTGAAACCAGTACAATTTTTCATTTCCTCGGCATTTGTAGTAGTATGCATCCGCCTTCATTATTTTATAGGATTCCATTGGAGCGCCGAGATCCTTAAGTCTTATTCCTATTTTTGTAGATATCGGATCTTCATCTCTGTCTTTATTTCGAATGAAATCAAGATAATCAGATAACCTCTCTGAAAAACCTATTAACACACTATCGACCAGATCATGGGGTGAATTCAGTGTATTAAGATATTCAAGAAAAAGCTCGCCCGTAGTCAATTCTGTGTTTTTAGTTAGAATATCCATGAGATAAGTTACCTGAATCCTTTCCTCATCGTCTTCTTTTAGATCGCATTTCCTGCCTGAACTAATAATACAAAGGGCAATCCAGCCATGTCAAACAAATGCTGTGTCCGTAAACGATTCTGACAGGCGCAGCACATGGCAGAAGCCCTGCAGTACAGTTCCATGGCCGGGCGATAACCCCTGATACAGCTTATTACCGCAACTGGGGAAGCTGCTCGGATACAATAAACTTCATTGTATATGTACGTTCAATGTAATATTGTATCCTGAATATCTGTATGAATTACATTGGACAGGAATGAGTAATGGAATGACTGAGAAGGAATCTGTCATAAGGGTGGACGGCCTTTCGAGAAGGTTCGGGGATCTAACAGCAGTAGACGATATCAGTTTTCAGGTTGGCCGGGGAGAGATTTTCGGGTTTCTCGGCCCCAATGGCGCCGGTAAGACGACCACCGTTCGAATGCTGACCGGAGTTATCGAGCCGACCAGCGGTTCTGCCACAATTCAGGGTCACGATATCAGGAAAGAATCGATCCTCTCCCGGGAGCATATAGCGGTGGTTCCCGAACAGGCTAATGTTTACCTTGATCTTTCCGTCTGGAGAAACCTGATGCTCATGGCTGAACTTTACGGTGTCCCCCGGGACAGGCGTGTCAGCTCCGGGGAAAGACTTCTGGAAGCTCTGGGACTCTTGAACAGAAAAGACAGTAAGGCCCGCGAATTGTCAAAGGGATTGAAGCAGAGGCTGATGCTTTGCGCCGCCCTTGTTACAGAGCCTGAAGTACTCTTCCTGGATGAACCCACAAGCGGTCTTGATGTACAGAGCGCCAGATTGATCAGAAAAATAGTAACCGAACTGAACGCAGACGGTCTGACTGTTTTCCTTACCACGCACAACATGGTTGAGGCCGGTGATATCTGTTCCCGGGTGGCAATAATCAACAAAGGGCGCATTGCTGCAATTGATACTCCGGGAAAACTCAGATCCATGGTGAGGCAGCGTCGTTACGTCGAAGCGCAGTTCAAAGGCCAATCACCTCCTCATGAGAAGCTGGAATCCCTTCCCGGTGTCATCAGGCTGGAGTCCAGCCAGGGTGTTCTCAGACTGTATACCGAGGCTCCTGGAAGCGTTGCTACACTGCTGGCTGTACTATCCGATTCCCTGGGACTCGAACTTGAGCAATTGAATACCCGTGAACCCAGCCTTGAAGATGTGTTTCTTTACTACACAGGAGACGGAGGTTCCCGATGATCTCCTCATTTGATCCTGCGATCTGGCGGAGGCAGGCACATGGTTCGCTGGTAATCCTGAAAAAGAACGTGCTCCTGTACTACCTGAAACCTCCCGTTCTGATATTCGGGGTAGTCTTTCCGGTATTCTTCTTCCTAGCTTTCAAAATGGGCAGAAATGTCCCTCCCGGAGGTGTTGTTCCCGGTATGGTCGCTATGGCGCTCTGGTTCACTGCCAGCGCGATAGGCCCACTGGTAACACCCTGGGAGCGAGGAGCGAAAACCTGGGAACGGTTGATATCTACCCCTGTATCTATCCGTTCCATACTTACAGGAGACGTTCTGAGCGGTTTCGTGTTCGGCAGCGCCGTCTCTGTCATACCTGTTATTCTGGGTCTGCTTCTTACTACTGCTCATATTGTTAACCTGCCTCTTCTCGCCTTCGGTATTCTGGGGGGCGCATTGACTTTTGCATCTCTGGGTGTCCTTCTCTCATCACCCCCTGCATCCAGCCCTTCCAATATCATGCTTCTCTCGAACCTGGTTCGACTGCCGCTGCTGTTTGTAAGCGGGATATTCGTTCCCATAGAGCAGATGCCGGCCTGGGCAGGATGGGTAGCACCACTCTCTCCTCTGTCCTACGCAAGCGCCCTGATAAGAGCGGCGTACGGAAGTGCTCCATACTTCCCCGTATGGCTCTGTTTTCTTATGCTGTTTCTTTTTACGACCGTTATGTTCGCGGCTTCATGCAGATTTCATAGAATGTACCGGGCAAAGGGATTGTGAAGAGTACAGCATCAGTCCTCAGCTAGTACAATCACCATGTCGTCTTCCTCAAACACAGTGCAATCACTCTTTGGAGGATTAATGACAATGCCGTAAGAATTTGCGGCGTCATTCCGCAGGGCTGTGATTCTGTACCCGATTGCCACTTCGCTTAGTTCTGAGGCGCTTTTGGCAACTGTATAGAAGTTAACCGGTGTTCCCGGTTTCACATATCCCGAAACAGGCTTCAGGTAGATCTCCGAGCCATCCGGATCGAAAAGATCCCAGAATACGGCACTGAGCTCCCTTGTTTCGGAAATCTGGGTGAGAAGAAGGCTAAGCACCTGATCGCTCACTATATAGTCATCGGCACCGGTTATCTCCGCCAGGTTTCTGTTGCGGATATCCCGCATCTCGGTGATAAGAGAGAGATTACATCCAAGCCTTTCGGCAATGTCGCGAATGTGAAGAAGTGTCATCAGAGTATTTGAATCAGCCTCCTGCGGCTCCATGCAATCCGAATAGCTTAGTATCAGAATGTGGTCGAATTCTTCAAGTGAAAGCTTCTCGAGTGTACTTCTATCTGTGGTATTGCCGGGTGCATAGTCTACCTTCAGATTCTCAAATCCGGAGGGAAGCTCAGGCTTGCAGAGCGATTCATCCGCTACGAGTTTAAGGTATGATCCGGTTTTAAGGTAATTCGAAAGTTCTCTGATAATTATAGGTGCACGCCAGTTCCAGCCAAGCATGATAATCCTGCCCGGTCCTGTTTCCTCCTCTTCCTGGTGACAGATAGAGTCTGATTGAATTTCAGGGTTCAGGATTCCAGAAAGAACCACTGTATCATCATCTTCAGAGATAGCTATAATACTGTCATGCTCTTCGATAACGGTATCCATTCGAGGGTTCAGAATAACTTCTTCTCCCGATTTCTGAAGCCCGATAATGTTGCTTGATTCATACATGAGGATGGTATCCGCGAATGTTTTTCCAGCAAGAGCAGGCTCATTGTGGAAGTAGATCTCATCTCCTCCGAAATCCAGCAGTTCCTGATAAACCACGGAAAGACCGGATTGAAGACATGTCTGAGCCGCCATTCGTGCGATAATATCTCCAGCCAGAACTATTTCAGCCTGATCACCTCCGACAATACGGGCAGCCTGGATATTATCCGGATTTGTAATGAGGGCAACCATATGAACCGGGTTCTGTTTTTCTTCAATACTGTTGGTTATTGCCAGCATGGTTTTAATGACTTCAGGGTCTGGATTGTCCGTATCCGGCGCCAGGATGATGATAGACTTTGAAGTGTGAAGACTCATTCTTTCAAGATCAGCAGGTTCAACCGGGCTTCCGGTTCTGCAGACAATTCTGGTGTTTCCCGTACTGGATACCTTTTCCTTTACAGCATCCTCCATTTCAACCTTGTCCATGTTGGCCATAATCGCAACACAAGGACTCTTCTGATTTACGTTGGCAATCGACAGTTCCGAGATTATTGTGAAAACCTGCTCAGACCAGCCCAGGATAACAGTGTGCTCTGTTTCAACTACCCTCGATTTGCCTTTTCGAAGAGCTTCAAGTTTTCCCTCGAGACCTGTTGTTAAAATACCGATAAGAGTACTGAAAATGAAAATTCCACTGAACGTAATAATGAGCATACTCAGAAGAAATCCCGGACTGCCGCCGTCTCCGCCAATGGTACCAGGGTCCATTGTTCTCATAAGGCTCATCCATAGAAGAGTGGGAAAGCTTTCCTCATCAGGTGCAGTGCCTGTGAAAAGGATAAGCAGCGAGAAAAGAACGATAAGTATTGCTGAAAGAATCCCAAGCCAGATTATCAGACCGGCGGTGCCTCGAGACATCATCTTATCGAAAGCGTATCTGAATTTGTCCCGGAAAGAGAATTCCCTGCTCATTCTTGAATTACCTGAGATTCAGGATATCATTCAGAAGTTGATGCCGGCTGTCAGACCGAACCAGGCACTATCGAAATCGAAATCAACAAGGTGGTATTTCAAACTAGCTTCGATGTCCATGCCTCCTATGGGCAGGACCATTCCAACGTTACCATAGCCACCAAACTTACTATCTGTGTTATCTTGTGTAACACCCGCAACATCAACGTAACTGACAGATGTTGCGTGATAAGCAAGGCCTCCACCGTAGAAGATCGGTCCGGAATAAGTGCGGATTCCAGCCAGAACAGGTATTATGCTAGCCGAATAATCTGTTACACCGAGTAATCCATCGGTACTCAGAGGTGCGTAGCTGAGGCTTCCCTCAATGGCGAACATCGGCATGTGCGCAAGAACATCCACACCGAAGATGGGACTGGTCTTAAAAAGATCAAGATCATCCCCTGCCGGCAGGAATACACCAGCGTGACCTCCGAATTCAACAAGACCGGAGAATGCGGATACGGAAGCTGCAAGAAGAACCATCAGCAGCAATTTCATGTTTCACCTCTCTGTTTGGAGTATTGCTATTCTAGAATATGGGTTTATCGAGGTCAACTATGTCTGCCTTCAGTCAGATTCTGAAATTACCTTCGAAGTTATGACCACCATTCTGTCAGGATTTTCCGGGTCCACCGTCGCATGCAGTCTGTCTCCTGGAGACAATCTTACAAGGTCAAGAGTGCTGACGAAGCACCTGTGTCTGAACTTCCTGATGCTGCCGTCGGGAAGGTTCAGTGAAAGCTCCATATCTATCTCGGGCGCGTTGTTCACAGTGGTTCCGGTTTCTGTCATCGAGAGAATGACGACCTCGACAGGGATACCTTCTCTGAGAAGAGCTTCTTCCCGGATGTTGCCTCTTCTGATTTTAAACAGGAGTGCAACCGTAAACAGTGGCGGAAAGACTATGAAGGTTATCCCAAGAAAGAGCATCTCATCCATGGGGAACCAGCTATCGGGAACTCTGAGACCGCCCGCGTATGCCAAGAGAATTACAATACCCACAACAAGAAAAACAACATGAGGTATGGCAAAAATCCACCATCTACCCGGTATGTATCTCCAGGCGCTCATACTACCTCATTTCCATCTGTCTGAATATGCTGAGATGACTCTGTTCAGAGCAATGCTGCCCTTCCCGCTTTTTGAACTCCTCGACAAGTTCCTTCCAGTCACAGTATTTATAGCTTCATTATACTACAGTACAGACAGTACAGGAGATAACTGCAGAAACTGAAATACCTGGGGTTGTTTGAGGGGTTTATTGCTCAGGTGGTTCCCGACCTTACCCTCTCGATGATAAGTGAAACTGCGTAAGCGAATGCCGCGATAAGTATGATGACGGCCCCCGGCGGCAGATCCAGCATCCACGCGAGGGAGAGTCCAGCCAGGTTGAACACTGCTGCCAGAATAGACGCAAGTACCATCATCTTCCAGAGGCTGCCGGTGTACATCCCGGCTATCGCGGCGGGAATCGACAGCATAGCGATTACCATGATGAGACCGGTTATCTTCATGAGAAGTACCGCTGTCAGAGCTGTCAGTATAAGGAAGAGCCCCCTGATGAAATGTGTTGGCACCCCTTGAAGCATGCTGAATTCCTGATCGAATGAAACCGCCAGGAATTCCTTGTACAATCCAGTTATTACAAGAAGAATAACGATATCCAGAACAGCCGCAAACGCTATATCGGAAGAGGATACTGCAAGCAAACTTCCGAACAGCCAGCTCATCAGGTCTGCGGAATAGGTTCCGGAGAGTTTAATAAAGACAAGCCCCGCAGCCATCCCTGTTGCCCACATAGCCGCCATGGCTGTATCGGTTCTTGACCTTTTTTTCGAAGACACGGCTGCTATGCCTGCCGCTCCCGCCACTGCAAAACAGGTTGCTCCTATCAATGGGTTAAAACCCGCAAGATATGCGAGGCCAAGGCCTCCGAAGGAGGCGTGGGCGATACTGCCTGCAAGGGCAGACATTCGATTGACTGTCACGAGTGTGCCGATAATACCGCATGCTATTGATGCAAGAACCGATACGATCACGGCGTTCTGCATGAATGTATATCCCAGAGCGTCGATCATGTTTTCGGTTCCTTTCCGTTCCCCAGAACCCTGTGTGGAATACCGCCATGGGAAATAAGTTCGAATGGACAGCCGTATGCCTTCGCCACAGATTCAGAAGACAAGGTTTCTCCATGACTTATCAGAGTTCTGTTGATGCAGGCGATATTCTTAACATGGGCAGATACAGCGCCGACATCGTGGGTGACAAGCACAATCGTTATCGTACTGTTCAGCTCCGCCAGGAGATTGAAGAAGCTTATCTGGGTATCGTGATCAACACTTGCAACAGGTTCATCAAGAAGGAGTATCTGCGGTTTCCCCGCAAGGGCTCTTGCTATAAGTACGCGCTGCTTCTGACCACCTGAAAGGGAATTCATGTCATCACCGGCAAGGTCTTCCACATTAAGCCTTGCAAGGTTCATTTCAGCCGTTTCCCTGTCCCCACGCGAGAATCTTCGGAGCAGACCTGCATTCCTCAGCCTGCCCATGAGAACCACGTCCATAACGGTGATCGGAAACGAATCTTCAGGTATGAGCTGAGGTACATAGCCGATTGCAGGATGGTTCTTCTCAGGAGATTCACCGAAAACGGACGCTGTGCCTTCCCAGGGTGTCAGAAGGCCCAGGATTACTTTGAGAAGTGTCGTTTTCCCGCCGCCATTGGGGCCGATTACCGCAAGGAAATCGTTTTCCTGGACGGTAAGATCAATGTTATGGATAATGGGATTGCCGGTGCGGTAACCGGCAGTAACACCATGTAATCTGATTGCTTCTTTCATTCAGGGTACTGCAGTTTCCGAAAGGAGTTCCGCCACATTGATGAGATTGCTGCTCCAGTCTTCTGCAAGGGGGTCTATGTAGCTTACGCGAACACCTATCTCCGCTGCTATAGCCGCAGCTGAGGAAGTGCTGAACTGCGGGGAGACGAAAACAGCGCGTATATCGTTCTCTCTGGCGTAATCAATCAATAACGACATTTCCCTGGGAGATGGTTCGCTTCCAGCCGTTTCGATCGGGATCTGAACAAGATTGAACTCATCCGCAAAGTAACCCCAGGCGGGATGAAAGACGATAAAACTATTGGAGGATGAAGAATCGATCAGTGAGTGTATTGTGTTCTGAAGTGAATCGATCTCCTCGCTGAAACTGCTGAGATTCTCCATGAATTCGTCCGCTCTGGAGCTGTCAAGCAGAGATAGTTCCTCCGCGATGACAGCCGCCTGGCTCCGGACCAGTTCCGGTGAAAGCCATACATGCGGGTCAGAGGAGACGCCATCATGACCGTGATGCGTAGGTATGGTTTCATGAGCGCCAGCGGTGTACCTGTCGATCGGGAGTCGTTCAATGTTCTCAATTGTGCTTCTGATCCGGAGATCAGGGTTGCTGCCCGTAAACCTTGGAAGCCATGGGGATTCAAAAGGGACTCCTATCGTGAACCATACGTCAACATCGCTCATGTTCCTCATGTCCGAGGGGGAGGGTTCGTACGTTGCCGGGTTTGCCCCGGGAGGTACAACAACGACAATGTCTATTGAATCGCCGGATATCTGCTCCACGAAATACTTCTGGGGCAGAACACTGACCGCTACCATCAGGTTATCTCCTTTTTCGGAGGATTGCGGTCCGCAAGCGGATTGAAGAAGGATTGCCGAAAGGGCAATAACTGAAAGGAAACAGCTGCTCATTCTACTGCGGCGCATTTACTGCATTTCCCTTCAAGGAAGAAATCCGAATTCACTATTTGAAAGCTGCACGTATTTTCAACCATTTTAATGAATTCATCAGGAAGCTTGCAGGAAACCGGGAATATTTCCCCGCACATCTCGCACTTGAAGTGGCCATGGTCAGGGTAGAAAGATCTGGAACACCTGTAACGCAGGATGCCTTCGAAGCTTCTGTCTGGTCTGAGAAACCCTATCCTTTCCAGGGAACCCAGACATCTGTGAACTGTTGATATATGAGGATTACCCGGCAGTCTATCATGAACATCCCTTGCGGAAAGGCCACAGGCACCGCCCATGAAGAGTTCAACCACCTGTTTTTTGAGCGGAGTAATTCGGAGGCCGCTGTCCCTCAGTTTGTTCCATAACCCTGATACATTCATCACTTTTTCCTTAATGCAAAACAGTTGCAATAATATATTCTGCAGCCGGTGTGACAGCAACCTGAGGTTTACCCATATTTCACCTAGTGTTATGTCAAGTATCAGATGGTGTATAATTGTGAAGTTATTTGGTGTTTCTGCAAAGCGCGGATGATGGCGCATAGCAGGGCTATGTAACTGAATCCGCAACACCGCAGGAGCGTCAAAGAACAAGCAGGATATATCATTTGATGCTTGACATGACACTTCAAGGGGGTGGTAGTGATTACTTCAGTAGAGATCATTAAAAGTAATCTTCAGACCGCTATAGAGCGGGTTGAGGACGCTCTTAATTCCTGCGGAGAACCCGGCCGAACTGTCACTATAATGGCTGTCACTAAAACACATCCTGCATCCATCGCTGCGATGGCTATTGAAGCAGGTGTGACTCTCCTCGGAGAAAATCGTGTCAGCGAGGGGGGGCGCAAAGTAAAAATCCTTGGGAAGAATGCCGCTGAATTTCATATGATTGGACCAATACATACGGGAGAGGTTCGGCAGGCCGTACGGGATTTTCACTGGATAGATTCCGTGGGCAGATTGAAAATCGCGAGGGAAATAGCACGAAGAACGGTTTCAAAAGGGGATGAACAGCCTGGTATCCTGATAGAGGTGAATACCTCCCGCGAAGCATCCAAGCACGGCTTCAATCCCGACTACCATCTGCTTCGTGATGCTCTGGGTGAGATCTTAGAGCTGGGTCTTCGTATTTCAGGATTGATGACTGTAGGACCCCTGGGGGGAACCGAACTGGATACCTCTGAAGCCTTTGCCCTTCTCCGGAATCTCAGGGACCGCCTTGAACGTGATTGTGGTTACGAACTCCCTGAACTTTCCATGGGAATGAGTGATGACTTCGTACCCGCAGTGGCAGAGGGAGCTACTACCATAAGACTCGGCAGATACCTTTTTGGTCCAAGACAGATAGATTAGAATCGAATTGACTTCAATTGAGCAAAAATATTATTCTATAGTGTGTATATTTGAACATGAAGGGTCAGTATCACTGATATCAGCGGATATGGAAATGGAGAATCACCGTGCGTATTACTCCTCTTGATATAAGAAGACAGAACTTCCGCAAAACCATGAGAGGTTACGATGTAGATGAGGTGGAAGCATTTCTTGAAATGGTTGCTTCCGCCTGGGAGGAACTTGTAGAGAGCCTTGAGAACGCTGAGAAAGAACTGCTCGTCCTCAGAGCCAGAGCATCGGATTTCGACCGGATGGAAGGTGCGGTAAGAGATGTGCTTGTTCAGCAGCAGCAAAGCGCCACACAGGCAAGAAAAGAAGCTGATAGAGAAGCCGAGCTCATAATTATGGATGCCGAGATAAAAGCATCCAATCTTGTCTCTGAAGCGAGGGAAAGGGTTCAGGTACTGACTGAAACTATTCGTGAGTTGCAGGATAGAAGACTATCAGTGTTAACACAGATAAGGTCATTCGTCGATTCTCACGGTAAAATGCTGGACCTGGAGGAAGAAAAAATCAAATCGGAAATGATTCCTGAAGAGGAAAAGCTCCCTGGCGAAGAGGATGGCGACTCTCCCATGCTTGAACTTACGGAGCTGTAATAATGGTTATACTGCTTATTCTGCTGCTTGGCTCAGGTTCCATTACACCTTCAGCTATGCAGGCACCCGAAGTAAAGGTTGGAACATCCTCAACAGTCCTTACATGGGAGTGTTCAGGGATACAACCTATTGAATGGCTTCCAGATGGCCTGACAGGTTATATGGCGGATGAATGCAGCTATTCCGGTTCTTCGGGTTCTGTTCTTCTGCCGGAGGCTGCCCTCTATCTCGCAATACCGCCCGGCGTTGAGCCTGAACTTGAGATTATTCCTGAAGGGGTCCATTACCTTTCAGGCGGCACTGTTTCCAGTGTAAGCGTATCTCCAGACGGGATAGAAAGTTTCGAAGCGGCGGCTGCCGAAGATATCCCCCGAACATGGGGAATGATAGGTGGTACCGGAACCTTCAGAAGAGCTGGCTACGCTCATATTCAGCTGCATCCAGTGATAATCCGTGATGGTGCCCTTTATGCAGCCGACAGATTCCGCATACGCCTGAGTTATCCCGCCGCCAGGCCAGCGGTTTCCGCCTCTGGTGTATCCGGTGCAATATTCGATGCTTTTTTTGAAGGCGGAAATCAAATCTGGAGTATTCTACGGGATAGATACGATTCAAGTCCCTTCTGGGGTCTGCCGTGGTACGCCATGGATATTGATACTGCGGGAATGTACTGTATTACCGGAGCTGACATACCAGTTGCGGAGGGTACTCCATCGTCCAGTCTTTCACTTTTCTGCGGGAGAGGCCTTGATATGGGGGAGGAACCCTGGTTGAACGTTTACAGCCCAAGACCTGTTCCTATTCTGATTGAGGATGGTGGAGACGGCATATTCGATACAGATGATAGATTATATTTCTTCGGAAGAGGGCTGGCATGGTGGGGACCCAGCGCATACATGAGCGACAATCTGCCTTCCCATTTTAACCACAGATACTGTACACGAAACACCTACTGGCTTACATGGGGCGGAGAAGACGGAGCCAGGATGAACATTCAGAACGGGGAACTGACCGGCGCTCCTGCAATGCCAGACAGTTTTCTGTCAAGACAGCACCTGGAACAGAATCTTACCCGAACCCGTGGTATTGTTTCTTTACCGGATGACTGGGCCTGGATCAAGTCCGAGGGTAGTGACGACACCTGGCATTATTTTAATTTTGATTCCCCTGAAACCAGAGGCAGCGGTTTCCTCCAGATCAAACTGGTTTACAACACCTTCCGAGATCATCACATCAGAATATCCCTGAACGGAACCGGAGTATGCGATACAATCTGGCGCGGTACTGATGAATTTCTTCTCACTGTGCCCCTTGATGGAATACTGGATACAGGGAACTCCCTCAGCCTCAATATAATCAAGGATTCAGTAAGCGATACTGTATTTCTAGACTGGTTTGAAATCTTCGCATGGACTGGCATGTCCGTCCCGGGCCAGGCTCAGGTTCCTCTGGAATGGTGGCCTGTAGCCGCCAGGCAGGAATTCACATGGGAAAACGATCTGACTGATGCCATGGTATTTCTCGTTGGCACTGATACACTTGCGGAGAATATCAGTATTGCGGACCCGCATCAGTTCGAATTTGAAGTGCCTGCATCCTGGATCGAAAGAGGGCTCTGGATCTCCGATTACGGGGATATGCGCTTTCCCTCAGAAATCCGGTACGAATCACCAGGCAGGATCATAGAAACGCTGGATGGTGCCAGGTCCATCTATGTTTGCGCCGACGAGTTCTACGATGATATAAGCCCGTTGACGCAGTTAAGCCCTGATGTTATCGCAATCGCTGCTTCGGAGGTTTACAATGAATTCAACGGAGGCGTCAGAGATCCCCGGGCCATTCAGGCGATGGTTTCACACATAATCGATTCATGGGATCCGATACCGGAAGATCTGATTCTTGTAGGCGGCGGAAACTGGGACCCGCTTAATTTTACCTCGTCCAAGACCTCGTATATAGATATTCTATACAGAAATGAATATCATATTGTTGTAGACGATAAGTTTTCAATCGTCGAAGGATCCATACTTCCTCAGATTGCGCTATCCAGAATGGGGATAACCAACCGTTCTGACCTTCAGCTGATAGTTGACCGGAGCCTTTCCTACCGCAGCAGTGAAAACTGCGGCGTATGGCAGACTGTTGTCCTGGGCGCTGCCGACGATGAGATATCACCCCGCACCACAGGTGATGAACCGCAGCATACCCGGAGTGTTGAAAGATTACTGACCGATCATCTTCCTCATGTGCTTCGCCCGGAGAAACTCTATCTTATCTTCTACGAACGGAACAGCGTAGGGGCCAAACCCGAGGCCCGGGAGGATTACTTAAGCCTCTGGAGTGACGGAGCTCTCGTCTCCTTCTACCTTGGTCATGGCGCCTACGATCAGCTGGCGGACGAAGGTCTTCTGTATCTTGAAGATAACGGGCTTCTTGCGTGTGAACAGCGCCTTCCTGTAGCTATTTTCGGTTCCTGTGACGTCGGGCAGTTTCAGAACCCTTCGTCCGAATGTCTGGCTCAACTGTTAACCACCTCTCAGGTCGGTGGAGCCATACTCGGCCTTGGAGCCACAGATCAAACAGGGGCTACAGCGAACGAGATTCTTGTTGGCTTTATTCTTGATCACATGTTCAGTGAGCCGGATCTTTCAGTGGGAATGTGCGTATTGCTCGGGAAGATCGACGCCGGTTACAACACCAATTCGGACCAGTACGTGCTTTTCGGTGACGGCAGCCTCGGGCTTGCTTTCCCATGGGATTCGTTTGAAGTATCCGACGACCCATTATTTTCCGGGGAAGAAGTCACTCTTACCGGTTCGGCGCCCTCGGAAGGTATTATTTTCGTTGAATCCTGGGAATCGTGTCAGCCGGATACTTACTACACTGTAAGGCAGCAACTGCTCATCGATTACCTGTCGCTTCCAGGTAAATTCTATTCCGGTACCGTCTACGCTGAACCGGATTACAGCGTGAGTATGTTCGTCCCGGTTGACAGTGATATCGGAGCCCTTGCCAGGACTCAGCTTACATTCATGAGCAACGATGCTTTTGCAGCGGCCTCAACCTATCCGGCAAGGCTTGATTTTGGTAATCCCCTTCCGGATAATGAAGGTCCATCGATAGAACTGTGGATTGAGGGATACCGGAATACGGTCAATCCTGAGATATCTGGCAATATTTGCGTCAGGGCAATTCTGGAGGATAGTTCCGGCATCAACCTTCTGGGTAATGTAGGCCGTCAGCTTGCGCTTTATGTGGATGGCACCCCGGATGATGTTTCCGGCTTTTTCCAGTATCATACAGGTTCAAGCACTACGGGTGAGCTCAGAGTGGAAATCGGTACTCTTGAACCCGGAAGCCACATTGTCCAGCTAAGGGCGTCAGACGGTCTTCTGAATACGTCCGTTACTGAGGTAGAGTTAAGTGTCACCGATGATAATTCATTCGGGATAAGCGGTGTGTTTCCCTATCCCAATCCCTGTAGTGATGGAACATCGATCAACTGGACTCAGACATCACCCGGAAAGGTTGATATTACTGTTTATACAGTTACCGGAAGAAGGGTGATTATATTCGGGAACATTGAAGGAACAGCCGGATATAACCAGTGCTTGTGGGACTGCAGAGATACGGATGGAGATGAAGTTGCCAGCGGAGCATATATCTTTGTTGTATCTGCTGCTTCGCTTTCCGAATCTGGAGAGAACTCAAAGGCTACTGGAATAATAGCCGTTGTACGTAACCCATAATTGATGCAGCTGCATCATGGCAGCGACCCGGGTTTACAGCCGGTCGAAGTATTTTACATTAAATCCGGAAAAGCTTCCGGTTTCAAGCAGGAGGAACGATGAAAAAAGGACTTTTTGTTATTATTACGGTTCTTGTCATATCTTCAATGGCGTACGCTTCAACGGCCAGCGTTATCTGGATGACGATAACTCCAGGTGCGCGCCCGAACGGTATGGGTGAAGCTTTTACTGCTCTGGCCAACGATGCAACTGCATCGTACTGGAATCCGGCAGGGCTTGCTTTTGTCGACACTACCAGGAACGAACTGACTCTTCAGCACAGTAACTGGCTTCCACAGCTTGCTGATGACCTGTACTACGAGTTTCTGGGTTACGCCACCCACATAGAAGGGTGGGGCGGTGTCGGAGGAAACATCACTTTCATGTCAATGGGTGAGCAGCTTGAGACGACCCAATCGGGGCAGGAACTCGGAACATTCTACTCGTACGGCATCGCCCTTACAGGTTCCTTTGGAACTGAGGTGGCACCTGGTGTCGCGGTGGGACTTGGATTGAAATTCATTTACGATCACCTGTACTATATGGACTCAGGCAAAGGCACATCTTTCG
>JAUWSQ010000025.1 GCA_030609965.1 Candidatus Fermentibacterota bacterium | reverse complement strand
CCGGTACAAGGTAAACCAGGACATGGTGAGCTTCTCCAGCTTTTCCCGCAAGGAGTGCTCCGAAAATAAGAACTTCGCCGATGCGGTCACAGCATGAATCAAAAACCGCGCCAGCTTTGCTGGCCATATTTTTTCTTCGCGCAAGCTCACCATCAACAGCATCAAGAATGCTGCCGACAATGAAAAACGCAACTCCGGCAATGAATTTTCCATCCCATATGAACCAAGCCGCAACGACTGTCACCAGAAGCCCCATGGCAGTTACTGAAAAGGGTCCCATGCCGATCGCTACCAACAGCCTGACAAGGGGAAACAGTAGTTTTCTGCCGGCGTTTCTTAAATTCTCCAGGTTTTATGACCTCCTGGAATCTGTTCTGCAAGACAAAGAAAAATAGAAACAGTAAATGTCATCGTCAATCAAAAAAATCCGATGTCAGTACCGCTCCGCCAACAACTAAAGTTATTTCACCACGGATCTTTCTGTTACAGAAATAATCCGCAACTTCCGTAATATTTCCCCGTACGTATTCTTCATGGATTTTTGTCATTTCCCTTGCAACACATACGGGACGATCACCGAAGACACCTCTCATCTCTTCCAGATACTTCAGTAGATGATGAGGACCAAGGTAATATACAATAGATCCGCTGTAAGTGGACATCTCCTCAAGGCGATGAGTTCTGGCCCCTTTCTTTCTAGGGAGAAATCCTTCAAATGAGAACCTGTCAACCGGAAGGCCTGAAGCGACAAGGGCAGTTATGACTGCGGACGGTCCAGGAATGACTTCTACGCTGTGACCTCCTTTTATGGCAGCGCTTACTGCCTTGTATGCAGGATCTGAAATCCCGGGCATACCGGCATCCGAGACCAGGGCAACAACGGCACCGGCTCTCAGAAATTCCTCTATCTGCGGTATCCTGCCGGTTACGTTATGGTCATGATAGCTGTAAAGTTTCTTCCTGTCATTCACAAATCTTGCGGTACGCCGGGTATCCTCGGCCATTACTACGGCAGCGTTCTCTATCGCTTCTCTTGCCCTTGGTGACATATCGGAAAGGTTTCCGATAGGAGTGCCGACCAGAACGAGCCTTCCTTTACTGACGCTGGTTTTCATCCCGTTCCCTTGTCCGGTCAAGAAGCCTCTGCTGAAGGTCATGAACCCTCCCGGCAAGCTTCTCCGTCTCTTCTGGATTCCTCCTCAGAATCACGTCGAGAACATCACCCTCCCCCGAATCCTCCGGCAGAAACGCAGCAGGCAGGAGCCACATGTGGCCGTCTGGTGTTACAAGAACCGCTATCCCCTCCTCGATCCTGTCGAGGGAAACCAGCAATTTCTTTTCTTCCGCCATATTCCACACCCTTTCACTTCAGACTGGAATATACTGACTCAGAGATCTCCTATCGTCTGCACCACCATGGAAGCTTAAAGGTGTTGTCCGAAGAATTCAGTAATTCTTTCAAAGAATTGACTATAGGCGACCATTTCAGGTGCTGATCTTCCTCCATGCCCGGCATCTTCTACAATCCACAGTTCACTTGGTCCGGCAAGAAGATCGCACACTCTCCGCGACATCCAGGGAGGTGTCCGTTCATCCTCCTGCCCCACCACCATAAGAACCGGAATGGAAATATCGGGAGCTGCATGTACCGGGAGCAGGCTGTCTGGAAAATCCTCAGGCGCATGCCATGCTCTGCCGGTATCAAGCTGCTCCAGAATGGGCAGAAGATCGTCAAAGGAGGTAATAGTAGCCCTGGCGGCAAGGGCGGAAATGTCGTTCCTGCTGTCCGCCATGGCGAATGACATGTATGCCCCGGTAGAAAACCCCAGCAATCCGATCCTTGACGGATCCGTCTCGGGACGGGTAACAAGATAATCCAGCGCCGCTTCATAATCAGCGAGAAACTCCGCATATATCAGAAGATCCGGGTCAACGGGCCATTCTTCACTCTCACCGAATCCGCGCCAGTCGAATGTAAAGACGTTGAACCCCTTTGTGAAAAGGTTGTACGCGTACAGAATTGTAAAGCTCATGTTCCCTGCATCACCGGGACAGATAACAATCGTAGCCCCTGCCCGGATATCATCCGCCATGTAAGGCCTCAAAGGCGGTCTCAGACTGTCGGGAACGGGAATCAGCTTTCCCACAAGATGGTTGGAAATCCCCACGGTATCCTGCTCCGGGAAGAACCATCCCTGAAGCAAAAGGCCATCGGAAGTCTCAAAGGTTACAGGATCGTAAATAATACCGTAATCCGAAGGGACAACGGGGTATCCCTCCAAAGGCCTCATTCCGTAGCTCGCCTGGGCAGATACAAGAACCACTGGAAGAATCAATGATATTAGTATTGAATTATTTACACGCATAATTCCCCTCCTAGATCCTGTCGAGGGAAACCAGCAATTTCTTCTCTTCCGCCATATTCCACACCCTTTCACTTCAGACGGGAATATACTACCGGCGTAAATTTCTTCCGATGGGTGATGTTGAACAGGAATGATTCTAACGAAGCAGTACAAGCCTGATCGAGTCGACCTCACCATTTTCCAGGATCACAGAAGCAAAGTAACATCCTGCAGAAAGATAGATTCCATCTGCAGACTCGCCGATCCAGCTGAAGCTGCCGTAGAAGGGTGTTTCAAGGATAGTTCTTCCGGTAATGTCCATTATCCTGATGGTCGCATTGTCGGGGGAATCCGCAAGTGTAATAACCACACAGTTACTGAAGGGATTCTCTGAACATTGAAGGCCAGTATCGATCATGGCAGTGGTATCATCCTCCACTCCCATACCGTACCAGTCAAGGTAAACCTTCAGTTCAGAGGGAACACTTACCCAGATGTGATCCCAGTAGTAGGGCATGTACTGGGCGACCCCGCATGTAGACGGAAAACCGTACCAGGCGGTATTAGAAAAACCCGACTCAGTCCAGTACTGCATCCTGTCATACGGATTTGATGATTCACATGCGATCCAGCACCCACCATAAGCGAAGTAAGCTCCTCCTGAGATATCATGGAAGACGAGCGTGTCAGGCAATACGATCAGAGTATCGGCCTGAGTGAATGAACCGAAAGGATACACCTTCCAAATGATATGGGAGCCGATGTCTCCAATTAGAATCCCTGTATCATATCTGTCATCTGCATGCTCCCATCCCAGACCGGTGATGCTCTGAACTCCCAGGCTCGAAAGGTCCCAACTGTCTATGTAACCGCCGTTCGTATCCATAGCATACATGATAGCAGTACCGCTTTCGGCAAAGTAGAGCAGGCTGTCGATGTAAGCCAGGCCTACCGGTGAATCTGTTCCGATAACAGGGAAACTCTTTTCCATTGTACCGGCCCATCCATCGAACCCGTAAATAGAGCAGGTAATGGAGTCTATTGCCCAGACCAGGTGATCGTCTGTAGCCAGGCCGGTAATGTAGCCGTAAGGAACATCGAAGGTAGTAAGTATCGAATGACTGTACGCAAAGCTGATAATGAAGAGTATGACAATAAGTGCTTTCATAATTCTATTCACCTCCATAATTATACAATGCATGAAATCATGGAACCGGTCAAGATTTGCTTCCGCTTGTGTTTAGCGGGTCCTATGGAGCAGATAGGCTCCCTGAAGTCTCAACCACTGCTTCTGCGGTTTCACATCACCCAGAACATTCTCAACAGTCTTCCAGAATTTTTTCGAATGGTTTCTGTACCGCAGATGAATCAGTTCGTGAACCACCACATACTCAACCACGCCAGGTGGAGCGTGAACCAGCATCCGGTTAATCATGATCGCTCCTCGCGGGCTGCAGCTTCCCCAGCGCGTCCGAGCGGTGCGGAGCCTGATTCCGGAGGGGATAAGTCTGAGATGGGAATACTTCCCGATAATTCCCTTTACATGACTGAGAAGCATGTCATCAAGCCACTTTTTCACGGCCAGGGTCAGATCTGATCCGCCAGGCAGATATGCATATAGAATACCATTGCGTTCGATAAGGTTTTCAACCTCTGAAGTATTCTCAGACAGTTGAAGAACTGCTTTTCTCCCGAGGATAGACACTTCAGAACCATCGGTGAATTCAAACGGGATGGAAGGAGGAACAACCGATTCAAAATATGCAAGCTTCTCGGTCAGCCATCGGGTGCGGCTGCGTACGAACTCATCGATAATGGATATACTCACTCCCGGCGGTGATGTAACCCTCACCTCTCCCGGCACGACCTGAAGACTCAATCTTTTTGCCCGTCTGCTGTACCTGAGCTGATACGCTATTCCCCGAATCATAATCCTCCAAAATCTCGAAGCGAACATAATAGCACAGCATAGATGATACATCCAGTCAGCTTGACATGCTCAAAGTGCGGGGACATTGTGCCCCTTCAACTAACTGAAGGATAGTAATGGCAGGATTCACTGTAATATCCGATCTCTGCACCGGCTGCATGAACTGCGTGGTCGTCTGCTCTCTTATCCAATCCGGTAATCATGACAGGTCTGCATCGGTAATCAGGGTGAATCTGGAGCTTTTCTCGGGAAAGCACACCCATGTTTTCTGCAGGCAGTGCGAGAACCCGGAATGCCGAAGTACCTGTCCCGAAGGGGCAATAAACAAAGATATGCAAAGCGGAGCCTGGACGATCAATTACGATCTGTGCACAAAGTGCGGCATATGTGCGGATGCATGTCCGTACGGAGCCATGTTCTGGTACGCTAGCGCACCTTTGAAATGCGACCTCTGCGGGGGAACACCTGCCTGCTGCGAAGCCTGCTGTTTCGATGCCATTATTCCTGCGGAAGATAAAACATGACGTACGGTGGCTACGCTGGAAAACTGCTCAGGGTTAATCTCAGCACCGGAGTAATCGAACAGCAGGATACTCAGGATTACCTTCCGGACTGGTATGGCGGGAGGGCCATGGCGGCAAGGATAGCATGGGATGAGATTCCTCCGGGTACCGGTGCCTTTGATCCGGGAAGCCCACTGATGATACTGACCGGCCCCCTCACAGGAACCGCGGCACCCTGTTCAGGAAGGACAACCGTCTGCGGCATCTCATCCGCGGGATATCCGCAGGAGTGGTATTCCAGATCCTCCTTCGGCGGGCATTGGGGTCCCGAGCTGAAACACGCCGGCTTTGATGGTATTGTCATAACCGGAAGAGCTTCCAACCCGGTTTTTCTGAAGATAGAGAACAGAAGCTGCACCATTGAAGACGCTGGAAAACTCTGGGGAATGGGTATCTACTCCGCTCAGAATATGATAATGGAACGCTGCGGGAGAGACTGGAGGGTATTCGCGATAGGCCCGGCCGGAGAGAACAGGGTCCGGATAGCAATCGCGGCCACCGAAACGGAAAGCGCCTCCGGGCAGGGAGGTTACGGAGCGGTGATGGGCTCGAAGAATCTAAAGGCAATAGCTGTGCACGGAACCCTGCCTCTGCCGGTGGCGGAACCTGATAAATTCCTGGAGGTTTGCAGGCTTGTAAGGAATGAAGCCCACGCATCCCACGGATGGCCGCACGAACCGGAACTGGACAGCAATAAGGTGAAGAAGTACGGGCAACGTTACCAGGCCTGCACCCAGGGCTGTGCTGTCAGATGCTATGACGCCCGGTTCTATACAACTGTCCCAGCGGTTCTGCAAAAGGGGAAAAAGCTTTCAGGACAGGTTGATTGCATTGCCGGCCTGTTTCCGGGGATCGAGGGAAGTTTCTATGACTGGAAACTTGGTTTTGAGGCGGGTTTTGAGATAGGCCAGATAGCCAACGATGAAGGGCTCAATCACTGGGAAATCCTCGTAGGCCTTGTCCCGTGGCTCCGGTACCTCAGGAACGACGGGGTGATTAATAAAATCGATGGAATGAAGATTGATCTGGACTCTCCCGGTTTCTGGTCTTTCCTTCTGCGAGGGATATCGAGAAGGGAAGGAGAATTCCGTTCCGCATTATCGGAAGGTACGGTCAGGGCCAGTGAAATCCTTGGTATAGGCGGAGAAAGGTTGAAACAGCTCTTCCCTGCCTGGGGGTATGCGGGGCACTGGGACGGCCACGGAGACAGAATAAATTACGTTTTCTTCCCCTACTGGATTGTAAGCGCGCTGCAATGGGCGGTGGATACCCGGGACCCGATCTCAAGCGCACACGGTTACGGACAGAATATTATGGGATGGAGCAGGATATGTTCTCCCGAGCACGGCCTTTCGTGGGACAGGATAAAAGAAGTCTCATCGAGGGTGTACGGAACGGAAACCTGTGCCGATCCTGAAAGCGGATATGAGGGTAAGGCATATCCCGCTTACTGGCACGGTCAGAGATCCGTGATGAAAGATTCCCTCACAGTTGGTGACCAGGTCTTCCCAAGGATCTACTCACGAAAAACTGAAGACAATTTCGCAAGGGCAGGGGACATGGACGGCCCCTCGTTCGAGCGGCACATGTTCACCTCCCTGACCGGTATTCAATGGACCGACAGTGAATTGAACCATGCTTCAGAAAGAGTGATTCAGCTTGAACGCGCACTGCTGGTAAGAAATTTCAACAGATCAAGAATTGATGATGAAGCGGTGATCCCTTACTTTGAGCGGACCGAACAGCAGACAAACCCACGGGCAGACAGCGCAGTGGGCATGGATGGAGACAAATTCAGAAAGGTGATGGACGAGTATTATGACCTCAGAGGCTGGGACAGGAAAATGGGAAGACCAACTCTGGAAACTATGAAAAAGTTTGACCTTGCAGAGGAAGCGAAGCAGCTGGGAGACAAAATAGTTGAAAAAGTTTAACCTCTTCGTCCCAGGCAGGCTTTGCCTCTTCGGAGAACATTCAGACTGGGCCGGTGAATACAGAAAAACCGATTCCTCCGTAGAAACAGGGCGGTGTATCGTAGCCGGAACGGATCAGGGTATTTATGGAACCGCTGATCCTGCATCAACGGGATTTCACATCTCCCAGATCCTTCCGGATGGTTCTCAGTCCTCCATGAATTCGTACTCTTCGGAGCCTGAGCTTCTCAGGGAGGTGGCGGAATCCGCAGTATTTGATTCGTATGCGGCAGGTACGGCAGCTGTCATTCTGGAGAAGCATCCGAACCTCGGGCTTCGACTGAGTATCTTAAGAAGAACTCTGCCTATGAAGAAAGGACTTTCATCATCGGCAGCCGTATGCGTTCTCACCGCCAGGGCATTCAACAAGCTTCATACTCTCAATCTTTCGGTCGAAGAAGAAATGGAGCTGGCCTACCGGGGAGAACTTCTTACCGGTTCTCACTGCGGCAGGATGGATCAGGCCTGTGCCTATGGAGTTGACCCTGTTCTGCTTACCTTCGATGGAGATGAGATGACCGCCAGCCCCCTGCTGCCGGGAAGCCCGCTGCACATTCTAATCGTGGATCTGCAGGGCAGAAAGAACACCCGCAGGATTCTTGATGAGCTGAACTTAGCATTCACAAGCGGAAACATGCAAATCAGAAGAGCTCTGGGCAGCTACAATCACAGGATAACTGCAGAAGCATCTGATGCCATTGAAAGAGGGGATGCAAAGGACCTGGGACGACTCATGATAGAGGCTCAGAGGATCTTCGACGAAATGATTGCACCAGCCTGTCCCTCGGAGCTCATGTCTCCGGGACTTCACGAAATACTGGCGAGCAGGATCGCAAAGAGCCTTGCCTGGGGAGGGAAGGGTGTTGGCTCACAGGGAGACGGCACCGCTCAGTTCATCTGCAAAGGGCCCGGAGAAAGGGAAGAACTCAGAACAGTGCTCGAAGCCGAAACAGGCGTGGAGTGCTACTTCCTGACAATGTGATCTGATACAGCTACCTGCCTTGACCGGATCTACCTGACAAGGTCTATTTTGATAGAGGTTGTGATATGAGACTTACAATATATATACTGATCTTGCTGATTGGTATTGGTCTGTCTGAGACCCTATCATATACAATACAGCCAGATTATGACGAACTGCAGGTAATTTGTGATGGCGCGTATCATCGAGTTGTCCTTCCCGGCTATCCCTGCCTGGGCATCGAAGGTGAGCCAGATCTCCCTCACATGCTTCTGAGGATAGCCCTTCCCGCGGGGTGCAGGGCTGATAGTGTAATTATTACCAATTGTGTTTTCGATACTCTTCCATCTACGTACACGATTGTCCCGGTAATCCCTGTCCTCTGTTCTATCGACGCTGAACCAGCTTCTGCCCGGCCGGATGAGCATATTTATTCATCTTCCTCTTTCTACCCGGCGAACCTGCTTGAACTATGGCAATCCGGGGTTCTCTGGGGGATACCTCTGGCGAGCGCCTGGATCAGACCCATCCAGTGGAATCCATATACCGGAGAACTGCGAGTTCTACGCATGGCAGAAGTCATTGTCGAATACGAGGAAGCTTCCGTTCAGCCCGTAATTCGTGCTAGAACTCAGTGGAGTGAAAACAGAGCCCGGGAGATTCTTCATTCATTCGTACTCAACCCCGGAGATGTAGCTAACTCCGGTGCTGCTATCGTTGACCCGAAGCAACTGGAATACGGGCAGTACATTGTGATCACGGCTCCCGAATACGAGGCTCCGATGCAGGAACTTGCTGACTGGAAAACCGCCAAAGGAATTCCGACTTCGATCTTCACTACGGATTGGGTTTTGAGCAACTACCCTGGTGTCGATCTTCAGCAGAGCGTGCGTGCCTTCCTGACAGAATGCATTAGTGAGGGCGTCGACTTCGTGCTTCTCTGTGGAGACAATGACGTATTCGAGGCAAGGTTCACATATCCTACTACCAACTCCTGGTCCCCTCTTCCATCAGATCTGTACTTCGCTGATAACAATGATACTCAACCTGGATTTGACATGTGGGACAGTAATGGCAACGGCCGCTGGGGAGAACCGGATGACAACGTTGATTGGCATCCCGATCTATGGGTCGGGCGGGCGTCCGTGAACAGTTATGAGGAGGCGGAACTCTTCGTGGATAAGGTTCTGATCTATGAACACGTTCAGGAGAGCGCAGTCACCAACATGCTGAACGCTGAATCCCGGGAAATGCGATTTGGTTATACAACGGGCTTCCTGCAGCCGGGTACTGGTCCGGGAAGTGTATATGCAGAGCAGATCTCTACTATGGTTCCTTATCAGTGGATAGAGGAGAAATGCTACGAGTCATGGGGGAACAACTCGACCGAAATAACCATCGCCATGATTAATAATGGCCCTCATCAGATATTTCACGCCAACCATGGTGTTTTCGATTGCATGTACACTGCATATGGTGATCTGTTCACGGTGGACGACATCATGGAGCTGCAGAACATTACAAACACGGGAAACGTCGCTATCTGGAATTCCATTGCTTGTGAATTAGGCGCCTTTGATTCTCTGACATCCTGTGCAGATGCCTGGCTGAATTCCCCTGAAGGCGGAGGGTTTGCCATCATGAACGCACGGTCTGTCTTTGCCATAGTCAGCTTCCCCATATGTGAAGGGTTCTATAATGCCTATATGATCGATGGATTTTACGAACTCGGAATTGCCCACGGTCTTGCGCTCGATAACATATCCCCCCCAGCGCCAGGTTTTGCAAGCTCTATTATACAGGGAAACAACCTCTTCGGGGACCCTGAATTGCCGATGTGGCTGATACCAGGAGGCTCTCTGATCGTGGACCATCCTTCAAGCATCGAGGGAACCTGCCTGCTACCTGTCCATGTAACTTCATCATCGGGATTGTCCGTTGAGAATGCAAGAGTATGCCTTCAGAAAGGTCCCTGGCAGACCGGTGAAGTTTATGAAGTCGGGTATACCGATGCGGCAGGACAAGTATCTCTGTGGGTCTATCCACAGACTCCAGACGATATTAACATAACTGTCTGGGCTCATGACTTCGATCCCTATTCCGGCTTCATTGCCGTGAATTCTCCCGGGACACAAGAGGAAGGTGTTGTTGCATTGATCAGGATATCCCCTAACCCTTCATCCACGCCTGTTATTGTGAGTTTCTCGCTTTCTGAGACTGCGCATGTTGAACTTGGAGTATTCGATATCGCAGGACGCCTTGTTTCTACTCCGGCATCTGAAACCTTTGAAAGCGGCATTCATGAGATACCTGTTGAAAATCTTTGTTCTGGAATCTATTTCGTCAGGATGCAATCCGGAGGTTTCTCCGATACTCAACGTTTCGTGGTGATCAGGTAACTGATATCTGAAATCTATTCCATATCTTCCGGGCACGTTTTTCCAAAAATTATTACGGCAATGCCGAAACCTGCTGCAAGGCCGGTAACCGATCGTAAGAAGTTACTGCTCTCGTACATAGAATGGTACTGCAGAAGCCCATCTGCTATAAGCGGTAGCAGGAGGGGGAAACCGGTCCAGAACGGGAAACGGATCATCGGTCTGTACATCAGGAGGATTCCGGTCGCCAGACCTGACCAGAAGGCAGTGCATCTTGCGCACAACCCCGATATTCCCCAGGGAAAAGTTATGCATCTTGAAGGTATTCTATGACATGATGCTGAGAGTACGGGATCGATGTAGTTCTCGGTGCTGCCCATAATGGGCCGGGCAATCGAAAATAGAAACATCAGGCCGGCAGGAACTCCCAGGAGAATTGCAAGTACCAGCCTGCCGCGGCGGAAGCATCTTTTCATGCGATCCCTAAGAAGGATTTATCTGGGTTCTTCTATCCAGATGATCCTCGTGAAGTTGTCAGCTTCAATCTCTCCCAGCTCAGTTATATAGGCGGTAACCGCTTCCATCAGAGTAATGTTCGCAGGAACCGCTTCGTGCTCAAGCATAAGATCGTAACCTACATTACCCTGAGCAAGATATCCTGAGGTAACGAATCGGTAAGTCCTTTCAAGGTCCAGCAGTTCTCCGCCTACTAACATGTTCTCTATCTTCTCGCCGTCGGGCATCGCCTGATTACGATCTGCAGTAACCCCACCTATTTCCATATCCCGGCGGCGTCCCTGCATACCGGTCTCGAGTATTGCTTTGAGCTCGGCTCCCGTCAGCTCCAGAATGAAGAGATCCTCTTCGAATGGGATCGCCTGGTATACAACCCTTTGAGTTATGGGACCTCTCGGAATAGCAGCCCTAATACCGCCGCGATTCATGAGGGCAACATCAGAATTGGTACTCCAGAGCATGGCATCAGCGATAAGTCTGCCGAGGGGATGTTCTGCATTCCCTCTTGGTATCTGTTCGGCGGCCTGGGCCAGCACCTGATCCATCCCTGCTTCGGCTATGGATCTGAAACCTTCTATCATCTCCGCTATCTCTGGATCCGGCCAGAATTCATCATGAAGAAGGCTGACGTACTCCTCTCCCTCGGGGAGATCGTATCCGATAAGGGTCTTTGTATCCGTATCAATTGCCAGCCGGATACGGCCGATACCTGTTCCGTTGGCGTATCCCTGGACTACCAGAGTATGATTCACCGGGCTTACCCATGGTTCAGCGAATCCGAGATGAGTATGCCCTGACACTATAAGATCAATACCGGGGACAAGGCACGTGAGTTCGGCATGATTCATGCTGAAATCTTTCGTATACTCCTCTCCCGCGTTCCACGCTTCGTAAACCCTTTCAAGGTATTTATCAGGGTCTCCCGGCTGACCGAGATGGGAAACCAGAATGATTATGTCGGCCCCCTGATCCTCAACTTCCTCTATGTACCTTTCGGTACACTCGACTTCATTCAGGAAGATATAGTCTCCGAGAAGCGCAGGGGTGACAAGTCCATAAGTATCTGGTGTTGCAAGGCCTATGAAAGCTATCTTCACACCGTCGTACTCGATTATCTGGTAAGGAATTATGGGATAGGGGATCTCCCCGGTAGTGGAATCCACAAAATTCGTGCAGATAATCGGAAAATCAGCCTGCTCGCAAAGATCCAGTGCATTCTGAGTCCCGTCATCAAAATCATGATTGCCGAGGGTCATCATGTCGTAACCCGCGGCGTTCATCCACTCCATTACGAATTCTCCGGTTTCGTAATTCCCGGTAGGTGTTCCCTGGTAAATATCACCTGCATCTATCAGAAGGCAGTATTCACCGTTTTCGCTGCACTCCTCCCGGACTCCATCAACGTACGAGCATATGTATGCGCCGCCGCCGATCATGGGAGGAAAATCAGGATTCATGAAAGTAGCTTCCCTTGGCACTATTCCGCCATGTATATCGTTTGTGTGCAGGATATTCAGATATATGGTATCCGCGCCTGCCGCAAAGGTCAGGGCAAACAGCAGAGCAGGTAGCAGTATTCTCACTTTTTCCTCCCGCCTACAAGTCAAATACTCGGCTGATAGAGAACATCACCTTAGTATCCGTTTCCTCGATGGTCAGGCTGTCTCCCGAAACGAATGATGGAAGACCGGTGATCTCGGTCTGCCTCCATCTGTCAGGAGAGAAACTTGCCCCGAGGTCGAGGTTATAATCTCCTATGCAGAAACCCAGCCCCGTTGTGAAATTCATTCTGTCAAGAGCGCTCGCTATATTTGAGCGTCTGTAGCCGAAGCCGAACCTTGCCACCGGACCTCCGGGAAGCGTATTCTCAACTCCAGCGTTAATTCCCCAGGAATTCTTCAGGCCGAGATTCTCCCCCTCGAATTCCAGGGAACCATCCGAACTCCAGAAGAACTCTCCTGTGAATCTTGATCTAAGGCTGTTTCCCGGAACGTAGAGCGAGCCTAGCCGCATGGTCATCGGCATATCCAGATCATAATCCGTTTCGGAAAGCACATTCCAGGCGATAGGATCACCGTCAGACCGGGGAGAAATCGAAAGAGGCATCGGATAGTCGATGGCTGCGCTGACAAAAACTCTATCGTCAGGCGAGAACAGTATCGAACCTCTTGTCACAATACCTGAAGCTGATTCACTGCGATGCGAATATGTGCTGTCAAGAGAGGTATCGACATGTGTTACTTCCCATGTAACATCCCGGGATCCCGTAATGTAACCCCCTGCGAGGCCAAAGGAAAAAACATCAGAGGGGATAAAGGATACAGCCAGAGTGAATTCACTCAGTATACCGGATACATCAAGTCTTTCATCTCCGGTTATTACGTAGGCAGCGTCCCTCATGGTGCGCTCATAGCTGTACCCGTAAAATGCCGGTACCCGGAGGCCGGCTGCAAAGGCCAGGGATTCCGGAAGACCGTCCCAGCCCCTGATGGCGAGAGCAACCCCGCCGGGAAAGAACTCAATACCCTTGTTGAAGGCTATTTCGGACTCACCGATGGAGCTTTCGAACTGATCGTAAACACGCCTGGTCCGTTTCTCAACAAAAAGATCCATACCGGCCGCTAATTCAACCTGTAACCCACGCTCTGAAATACCCAGAAGAGAGGGATTTACCAGTATCCCAAGGGCGGATACCTCCATAAAACCGCTACCACCCATACCGCAAGATACGGCTGAAGCGGAGCCTACCGGGTTACCGAGCCACATGACTTCGGGAAGTCCGGTAATCAAAAACGATAATATTCCTGCTGCAATAATGCTCATTCTTCCTCCACCCTACCAGCGGAAATCCATCTGACATCGGATGCCGTAATCTGTAACGTGATCGCAAAAATCCCTCACCGGGCTGCCCGGATCACCCTCATAATAGAAGGCATCATCGGGGTCGGGTCTGTAAAGACCGGTTCGGGGATAAAATGTATCTTTTCTTAATACCCTCAGTCTGAACTGAAGATTGTCTGATAGATTGTTCTTTATGGTCACATAGAATTTTGTGCCGTCACCATCCAGGAAATCTATACCCGTATCTTCGAATTCCCACTGACTCATTCCATTGGTGGACCAGAGTGTCGATCCCCCCAGAACGGAGAGGTTCTGACTGAAATTATGCTCCCACCGGACAGCTATATAGCCGCCTGTCATCAGTCTGTCGTCGCCGTACAGGGGGTTAGGTGTAAGCTCAACCATCCCGTACCGTAACTGGACATCGAAGTAATCACTGTTCGAAGGCAGGAAAAAAGTCCTGAAGGTGTATTCAGTGGTGCGGGAGGTGGTGGGGATCACATCATGCATCTTGGTCTTTTCCTGATATTTGCATTTGAGTCTGAACCTTATAGGGAAATCCGGCCGGTATTCAACCTCTCCCTGGAACCTGTGATTATCAAAATTCCAGGGTAAGGAACGCCAGATGTCAAGGTAAACCTTCGTGAAAGTGATGCTCCTGCTTACCTGAAAACGGCTCTCAATGTAAAGACCCTCTTCAGGCTTTGGGGTTGGCCACTGCGCAAGCTGACCCGCGAGCGGGTCATTGAGATAATAGGGCTTCTCGAAGACGGTATCATCGTATCTCAGCTGTTCTGTGAAACCTCGATTGTATGGGTTGCTGTAACCAAGGTCGTAGTGCCTCCAGATCCCAAGGAGGTAGAAGTAATCGTTCTGCCATCGGCCCCTTGCAAGCATGGCTTGCGCTTCATTGTCCTGACGAACGAATTCCCCTTCCAGACTCACATTATCAAGAATTGTCTGGGCTGAAAAACTTATGAAGGAGGATGCTTCCCCCGCTGTCAGAATATCGTACTCCGGGCAATCCCAGTTCTGTGCATCCCCGGGGATATCCATCGCCTCCCAGTCCGGTACAAGAGAGTCGCTGTAAGTGATTCTCATCCCTCCAAGGCCAAGTGCGGTGCCCCAGGGCAGATATCCGCCAAAATCGTAAAAGCCATACCCGCCGAAGGTGGTTTCTTTCACAACATCAGCGTATGGCCATGTTCTGACTGTTGACATAACAAGTATGTTCGGTTCCCCATCGATGCTCCTGAGTGCGTCTCTTGCGGAGTTCGAATAGAAACCGTAAACGAGAAAGGGACCTGCCCTCGTTTCCACAGCCCCGCCCATAAGGGCAAACTGCCGGGTGGAGGTCAGGTCGGGGTACAGACCCCATGTCCGGTACGTTGATCTGTACATGAGTTCATCGGAGTTATCGATCATGAGTCCCTGACCCAGAGAGATATTGTAGTTACCCAGTACGACCTGATTCACAACCCCGATATTCTCCATCGAAACAAAGCCCTTTGCTATATCAAACCTGTTATTCAGATTACCCAGTTCGATATCCGATACAAGTCCGAACCCGCTGGTGGAATTCCTGCCCCGGGAGAGTCTGATGCCCCCGCGGAACCTGTCGCCAAGCCCCACACGTACACGGTGCTCCCAGCCGGTTACGTTAACCGCCTGCAGCAGCTCGGTGTGTTCGCTGTCCAGTCTTTCGGTCCATGCGATGCTGTCAGCCTCGGTATACCCTCTCCCGCCCTCCTCAAGATCACATATGGCGGAGTGGAGATCACTGAGCAGAATGTTCAATCCATCTTCATCGTTATCTCTGCCGTCACCGCCATCAATTACCATCCTGTAGCTTCCGAAGAGCTCCATGGAAGTAAGGTCAAGCTCACGAACGGATACATAATCCCTGAGATTCCGAAAGCCGTAGTACGTGAGATCGTCAGCATTCCGGAGAGAGTACACACTGGAAACCGGTCCCAGTGTGTTCAGTCTTCTCTCAACCGCAGCGGCATCGATGAGACTCACCCTGTCCAGGCTTCGAAGCTGCCAGGATGTGGCCGTATTGATGGGAATGGGGCGAAGAAGATAGTTCTCCCACATGTCCACCGCAGCGTCACCCGGACCGTCTTCGGTTGCAAGCCTCTCCATGATGCTGATTATGTCAGGGGAAATTCTCCCCTCGAGGGGGGGTACCACCACGCAGATATTCCTGAGGTACTCAAGCTCCTCTGCGCCGAACCCGGGTATCTCCATAACGTCATAGATATTCAGGAGACCGCCTGTTTCGTAGATATATGTATAAAGGCCGGATGCCTGCTGTGAGTCGAGCCCATCAAGCTCCTGCAGTTCCTGCAGCGTTGCCGTATTCAGATCGAACCCTCCCGGGACGACGAGACCCAGGCAGACAGCAAGTATCAGGCTAGAAATCATAAGTCACCCCGAACTGGTGAGTAAGGTCCAGCTGAGGATGGGTGATAACAGCGTACTTGAGTGCGATATCTCCTAAGGAAGCATCCAACCCGCCGGATATGGTGACAGGACTGCTCTGAACACCGGCCAGTATTGTTACAAACCCGAGCGGAAGAGACTGGCCCACATGAATTCTCATGCCATTGAAATCCCGTGAGAAAGTCAGAGCGGAGATCATGCTCGTTGCCGGCTCATATCGGAGTCCCACGTCAATTCTCCTCCTGAGGTATTCACCACTCTCCCCCAGTCTTGCCTGGAATGGATTTCTTACCGATGCGGCAAGAAGCCATCGGTTGTACATTCTTACCTGAAAGCCCATATTCACTGCCATAGTAGCGGCGTTCCCGTATTCTGAAACTCCATCGGTGATTGACGCCCTGTAAAACACAGGTTGCAGTCCGAATGACATGTCATCCGTAAGCATTCCGGCCAGGGTAACCGCGGCCATCTGTTCGCTGTAGAGATCTCCACCGAAATAGCGGAGATTTACACCAACGTTCCATCTTTCGCTGAGATGAATCGCGCCGTCAATTCCATAGGTTCCAAAGTCAATATTCGAAAACGGAAGTCTGCCGGAAATGGTCAGGGTTCTGTCACTGATTCCCGCCAGGGCAGCGGGATTGAAAAGGGCCATTTCAGCTCCGAAAAGAACAACACCGATGCCGCCCATGGCCTGGGAGGCTACGCCAATCTCAAGTTCCTCGAAAGCTGCTCCTGACTGCCCTGCTAGAATCAGAAGGGCAAAGAAATATACTGCTGGTTTGATACGCATCATTGCCACCTCAATTCAGCGGAGCCGCTACGACAACTGTCTCTGTTGTCGTATACCGCTTGCCGCTTGCATCCACTCCTTCCAGTAGAACCACATATGGCCCTATTGGAAGAATTTCTCCGGAATCATTCTTTCCGTTCCACTGCACCACATCACCGGCAGGACGTGAATCGGCAAGATGCCTGACATCCCTTCCGGATCTATCGAAAACGGTAAGCGTAAACCTCATATCGGACGAACCGCCGTACTCCATATTTAGAATTTCACCAAGTGAAGGTGCAAACGGATTGCCGGTAAGCACCGTAAGATGAAAGCCGCTCGAAATGGAAGGTTCGTAGATCTGCAGATCGGACTGGTACCGAGGAAGCAGCTGATAACCGCTGTCGTACGGTGGTTCCGAATCGTACTGACCTCCGATGCCGATCAGGAAAAGGCGTGTTCCCGCTGTAATAGTCGATACACTGATTCCGGTCGATTCATTCACGCGGACAGCAACTGCGGTCTGTCCGTTCCATACACTAAAATTGAAACCTCCTCCTGCAGATTCGGGATTGTTGGCAACGGTTACCCATTGTCCCGCGGCACTGCTTCCAAGCACAAGGAGAAGCCCTTCAACACCCTCACTGACCCCCTGATTCAGACCGAGCAGAAGGGGCTGTGGAACTCCGGGGGTGTCAATGTAAACAAAATCGGACGATTCTGCAGGGGATATTTCAACAAGACCATTGTATTGCATGATCTCGCCGGTTATCCTCCATCGTTCTCCGGCCGTTATGGTTCCGGGGCTTGCAGAACTGTATGCGTAAACGTTTATACCCCCAGTGGAATCCTGCACGTAGAAACTTAAACCTGTTGTTGAGAATAGAGTCCCTTCGCAGGTGGCAATTCCTTCAACAGTCATTATTTCACCCAGATGATCGGGAATCCCATCTTCATTCAGGTCTTCTCTGGCTTCCCCAATGGTTACCGTCTGGGCTCCGGCCAGTCCGATGAACAAGGTTAGAATCAGAACCGGGAAACTACTTTTCATCGTCTCCCCTTTCATTGTGTATTAATCAATCCAGTTCGGACCCAAGCTCCGCATCTGCTAGTCTTGCAGCCCTTCCCAGAGCATCCTCTGCACTCATTCTTCCGTAGAGTGCTATTTCAACAGCTTCGGACAGGAACAATCTGCCATCGTACCAGAATGTTCTCTGTGGCTCGAATTGTGCGTACTCCACCTGCATCATTACATCCATCAGTCCAGGGTATTTCTGAAGGCGTTCCTGAATCTCGGGATAATCGAGGGAACTGCTGGTTGCCGGGATATAGCCGGAAGCAGCGCTCCATCTTGCCTGCTGACGGGGTTCTGTAAACCATTTGATGAATTCCCATGCGGCTTCCACCTCGGCGGAATCAGATTTAAACAGGATAACATTGGTTCCAGCAATAATAACCGCCTGTTCCCTGTCATGAGGAAGAGGAGCTATCCCTAAAGTAAAAACTCTCTCCCCGTTCTCCTCCATCCGTTCCATGTTCTGCTCCATGAAAGCCAGTGAGACTGTTGATCCCTGTACAATCCCGACTGTACCATCAGCAAAATCATTCTGGTGCGTATATCCAGAGGAGATTCTTGCTGATCCGTCTGTATATATCAGGTCTATCATCAGCTGCAGCGCATCTCTCCCCTCAGCTGAAGCGAAGGCAGTTCTGGTGCTGTCACTGTTGAGAAGTGTCCCGCCTCTCTGGAGGAGCAGGTTCTCGAACATCCCTACGCTGGGAGTGAATGCGGTTCCCCAGCGATCGCAGTCGTCCGACAGGTCTCCGTCATTATTCCCATCTATGGTAAGTGCCATAAGTACCATCCGGTAATCCTCCCACGTTTCCGGAGGCTGCAGCCCAAGGCTGTCCATCATTTCAACATTGTAATAAAGAGCCTGCACACTCTTGTTGAAAGGGAAACTGTAGATGCGGCCGTCATAGGTATTATTGCGCTGGAAAACGGGGAAGAAATCGTTATTCCAGCGTTCGGTAATCTCCTCGGAATCAAGCTCCATCAAAGAATCCAATGGAATAAGTGCATTACCTCTTATGAGCTGTGATGTCCAGGTTTCGTATGCCTGGGCCACTACTGGTGTGTCTCCCGCCATAACACTGGCCAGTATTTTCTGACAGAGAGCCCTGTAATTACCCATACTTACGGGGATGATTTCTATGTCAGGATGGGTTGCATTGAATTCGGTAATAAGGGTATCCTCGAGGTATTCTCCCAGAGGGCCGCCCATCGCGTGCCAGAAGAGAACCTGTGTTACTCCGCTGTTGCTGCCGGAGTTGTTCCCGCAGGCAAGCAGTGAAATCAGGAGAATCGGAAGCAACTTTCTCGGCAGACCGGACCTCCTTAAGCCAATCGGGAAATACAGCCTAGTATATACTATTTTAAGAAAACTACTACCAGAGACAGAACGCCCTAATCGTTACGGCAGCAGGTGCCGGAAGGACAGCTGTCCGGCTTATCGGCGCATTTCGGTTTGGCGTAGTCGGTCGCATGGAATCCGGCACCCTTGAAGATAATCCCGGAACCTGTTCCGATCAATTTTTCAGCAGTACTTCCACATTCGGGGCATTTTCTCTGTTCAGTATCATTCATCTGATGAAATTCATCAAACTTGTGACCGCAAGCTCTACATCTGTATTCGTAAGTTGGCATCATATTCCCTTTCAATCAATGTCGATCATGGTAATCGCATGGGAAGAGCAGGCATTTATGCAGGCTGCGCATCCGTAGCAGCCCCGCTTTACATGTGCCTTTCCCTTACCGTCAATTCTTATCCTTCGATAATAGCAGGCGGAGCAGCAATCTCGGCAGCCCTTACATATTCCCTGATTGACTACGGCTCTCCGCAACGGCTCGGGTTTACCGAAAATACCCTTTCCGGGATAACCTTCAGCCCTTTTTCTTCCAAATAGAAAACCTGCCATTTCGGTCACTAACCTTCACATTCTATTAGAGGCAAGAAACATTCCAGGTAATATGCATCCGTTAATGCAATATTGTAAATAACATACAATTTTCATGGAAAGATTATGGTAACTGATGCGTCAATCTGGCATAACTGGTGTATTCCCGGGATTGAAACCGTTACTCTGTATATCTGAATCCTCACTTTCGGCAATACTGCTTACCTGGGATGCTGTGAGTCCCTCCCTTACCGCAACGATAAGGCCGACCAGAATAATCGGCATGAACTGCGTGGTATGAAACAGCAGAGCAAGTATTCTTACGTTCTCCACGGTTATTCCGATAAGTCCGGGAAGAACAAGCACCAGGGCGCCATGAACGGTACCGGTTCCCGCGGGAGTGGGGATCAGCATACCGACCCCGGCAAGAACCAGGATAAGCAGAGGATAGTACCACATGAATTGCAGATGCATGGCCCAGAATACTGGAATAACCGAGATGGCCAGTGTTCCCCATACGCATAAAGAATAGAGACTGACTCGAATGGTATCCCTCCAGTCCCTCAGTATCTCGAGTCCATGGGCAAAGGAGATAAGAAGCTTTTCCAGACGAACTGATACAGTTTTCAGACCGATCCATCGGAGAGGTGCGGATATGAGCCTTGCCGTTCCTTCTCTCCATCTGCGCAGTGCTACAAGTATCAGAAGGACCGATATATAGAGAAATCCGGCTGCTATCAAACCAAGTTTTACGGTGCTGTCAAGTTTTGCCCAGAGTATCGCAAGAACTATCAGGGTCATGGCTGCCAGAGTGAGTCCATCAAAAATTCTGGCAAGAACCACTGTTGCGAAGGAACTGGCTCTTGGCACTGAAGTCTTTCTCGAAAGAAGCAGAGCTCTCACTATCTCCCCCACGCGTCCGGGAAGAAGTGAGTTAACGAAAAATCCTGTGATCAGCGGGCCTGCAGTATCCCTGGCTGATACATCACAAATGGGGGAAAGAAGAAACCTCCATCTGATTATTCTGAAGAAATAGCTGATCGTAAGGGGGAGGAGGACCAGCAGAAGAACCGGCCACTGCATCTCTCTGAGAACCGAAAGAAGCTGTTCTGTGTCTGTCTTTCTGTATGTGAGGTATAGAGCAATACAAGCGATGATAACACCCGGAAGTACGTGTTTCCATATACCGATCTTTTTCAAATCAGGAGCTCTCCTGAAGGGCTATAGACTTCTCGAGCGCATCGCAGATGGCATGCCCCGCAACAAGAAGGGCTTCCTGAATGTGGCTTGTTTCATCGGATGAAGCCATGAGGCAGATATCAGTCATATCTGACATTGCAGAACCGCAAGCGCCGGTAAAACCGATGGTTCTCATGGATATGTTCCTTGCCGTTTCTACGGCTTTCAGCACATTCGACGAATTTCCACTTGTTGAAATGGCCACCAGGACATCACCGGGTCTTCCCAGGGCTTCGATCTGTCTTGAGAATATCTCACTGAAATCGTAATCGTTGGCTATCGCTGTTATTATGGCCGAGTTCGCTGTGAGCGCGACTGCAGGAATGGGGTTTCTTTCTCTGCGGAACCTGCCCACAAGTTCACCTGCCAGATGCTGTGAATCAACCGCACTGCCGCCGTTACCGCAGAAATAAATGGTGCCTCCGTTCCGGGCACACTCGATGCACAGAGCGGATACCCGTTCAACAACAGCACTGTCAATTGAGGCAATGGCAAGCCTGGCCGATTCCAGATAAGCATCAATATCAGACATAATACTTCCTCCATCGTTCTATCGCATCCCAGACGGTGGGCAGCTTGATCCCCCTGGATGTAGCAATTTCCGAATAGACTGGTCTGGGGGCATCAAGGTCTAGTTCGGACCATGATACCTCCTTTACAGAACCGCCTGTGAATTCAGTCAGCCTTCCCGCAGCCTGAGCAGGAGTTACACCGGGTTCAGAGGCAATATGATACAACCCGTTTCCTCCATGCTCCATGATATCAATGATTACCCTTGCCAGGTCCGGTGCAAAGGTCAGGCAGGCAACCTGATCACAAACTGCCATAACCTCTCCGTCTTCTGATAGTGATTTCCAGAAGAAAGGAATCAGTCCTTTCATGGAAGAGAACATCCACGAAGTTCTGATGACGATGTTTCCCGGATTAGCACCCAGAGCTTCAGCCTCACCGCGCAATTTACTCTCTCCATATACGTTGGCAGGTGAGGTTTCATCACTTTCAATAAAAGGTGCTTTCTGCCCTTTGAATCCTGTGAAGACATGGTCGGTGGATATTGTCAGCAACTTTCTGCCTGTCATGGCAAGATTCCTGACACCATCGCTGTTAACTTCGAAGGCCAGGTCAGGCTTCCGCTGGCAGAGATCCACATCCACTACTGCAGAACAGTTGATGATCCATTGTGGATCAATCCGGTCTACGGCTGCCTTGATAGAGCCCGGATCGGTTACATCAACTTCAGGCAGGTCCGTTCCCACGGCATTGGCGCCCAGCAGTTTCAGAAGCGCAGCTCCCAGCTGACCGGTTGCGCCGGTAATAAGATATTCAGCTTTCATGCTCTCTCCTGGCTCCCAGTATGCGCTTCCCTGTTCTGGTGCGAACATTGAAGTTACCGGTAAAATGTTGACGGTTCCAGATAACAATGAGTTGACTGGATGTTTTAAGTCTACCGGAACTATATGACGACATAGGTGCTTAAGTAAATGGAAGAATGCCTGCCAGCTGGGTGAACGTATACATCCGGGAAATGATGTGATCTGATTGAAAACGACTGCTGCGGCTCTTGTACTGCTTCTGTTCCTACCGCTTTCTTCACCAGAGGCCAATGAAGAAATGGCGCTGGAGAGGCTGATGAACATCGTCTCAGCTCTCCAGGAACTTGGAGATGAAATGCTTGGGGAACCTGTAACAGGCACGCTTGCTCTGGGTGACACAACCGCTCTTCATATGAATTTCAACAGTGAATACATGTACCATGTTCATATCCACTCCGATTCCTATTTCAACATAATAGAATTCTGGCTCAGAGATTCCAGTGGGGAGATTCAAACCATCGCCGGTGGTGATAACGCTTCACTGGCTGCGTACCCTGACACTTCGGGGGAATGGACTCTGCAGATACTCCTGCATGAGGGGGCTTCTTCGGACTCAGCCTCTTACGCCGCTGCCGTGTTCAGAGCCTGGCGGTATCTCTGAGAAACAAATCACGAACATCATCACAGTGCATTATCCTGTTCTGACCTTATCAGAGATTCGGCTTCGGCCTGGGGATGAATCTTCAACTCCTCGCGGGAGCCTTTTCTACCCTGAAGAATAATGAGTTCAGCCGATTTTTCAGGGGAGCCTATGGGCTGCAACGCAACCGGATTAATGCCGAAAGCTCTACACCCAAGCATAATTTCAGCAAGCGAAGAAGGCCTGTTGATAATCAGTAAATCTCCTCCTGGAACCAGGAGGTGCGCGCCTCCCCGTATGAATTGATACAGAAGTAATCCAGGTCCTCTCCTCGACCTGTCTCTATCTACCTGGGGACTATTTCTCACCGATCCGGTCCTGCCGTATGGAGGATTCATAATTACTGCATCCGCAATACACCCCGCAAAAGCAAGGGGAACCGTTTCAAGGCTGCAGCATACCGCGGATATATCCACTGGAGTACCAAGCAGATCTCCTGAAGCCATCATGTGTTTCAGAGGATCGTACCTGATATCCAGTCCGATCCATCTGCAGCCGGGATTAAGGGCTGCAGAGTACAGGGATGCAGTTCCGCTGCCGCAGCCGAGATCGACTATAAGTGAGCCCGGTGCTGTAAGGAGAGCGGAAGCAAGAAGAAGTGTATCGGTTGTTACCGATGCTCCGGTATCCTGAAAAATCTTAACCTTCTCTGGAAGAATCACCTTCCTGGGATCTGTCACGATACCGCCGAGACTATCGGTATCTTACCTTGGCGGCTCCCCAGGTATAGAATTCAGGCATGTGAGGGTTCGACCTGTAATCGTACCAGCGCTCAATTGACCATAATCCGAAATCGTCTTCTACCATGAAGAACATGACCTGGCCCTTAGCAGGATTCTCCCAGCCGCAGTAGTCACCTCCCCCCGCAACGATGATCTCGTAGTCACGCCAGATATCAGCTGAATCAGCAGGGTAAACAGGGTCAGCAGGAAGAGTTGATGAGGTATTCATCGTCACGGAAAAAAGGCTGTCTTCGGGCAGCAATGACGCCTGTGCAGCGTTAAAAACGTTCATCATGGTATTCTGTTCAACATCGTAATCCCAGTTGCTGAAATTCCAGGCGCTGAATTCTGTTGTATCCGCTCCATTGGCGATAAACATATAGGCTGAATCGCAGCATGCCATGGTCATGGCTACGGATCTTCCTTCCATTGCGTTTTCAAGGTTAATCACAACAGTTGCGGGGGAGTACGGCTGCTGCCATGGAATTACTGCATCCGGATCGGGATAAGCAGGATCCCGAGGTTCGAAAAAAGAACATGAAACGGCAGCTGATAGAGCCAAGAGGCACAGAATAAAGGTGAATCGCTTTCTCATTTTTCCTCCTGACTAGAACTGATAATTAAGGCCAACGGAAGCCTTCCAGTAACTTTGTCGATCATCTCTTGAATAAAAAGAACGGGTCACATTAAGAGAAAGAGTTCCGTCGTTCAGGAACATTCTGGTGCGCAGGCCCACATGGTGTATATGCTCGACCCGGGAAGGTATGCTCTGAGCAAGATAATTCCTCTTCTGATACTCCCACGCGTAACTTGGAGTAAGACCAATGTCATTACCTACATGAAATCCGAGATTGATTTTGACGGTGTTGCCGATAACCTCTTCGGATCTTTGAAAAACGGCACCTTCGTAACTGCCCTGATCCTGAAAGCGGAAGGTGTGATTCAGACCCAGCGTAGTGCTGTCCTGGGAGATTCTCTGGAATGAACTATTCGTAGTTATCCTTCTGAAGAGCAGATCCGACCCTGCTGTTGAGCATTCTGGAAAGAGGAAGGTCGTATAATCGGCACTGATCTGAACCGATTGCTGAAGCGTCCAGTCGCTTCCGGCATTGAAGGTAAAGCTCGGTTCGATACTATAGGTCGAAGACCTCTTACTGTTGCCTGACTGCTCGGGCATGATGTAAAGAATCTCTCTGCTCTGACCCTGAACGACCATCTTGAGTATGGTTTGACTGCCAACAGGTATCTCCGCACTTAGAGACAGAGCCTCTCTCAGCTGATCGTAATCGTAATTATCTGTACGCTCGATACCAGACTCCGTCCAGGTGCCGTATGTATCACGTTTCGAAAGCTGAATTGTCCTGTTGAATGAAACCTTGCTTGTTCCAGGAGTGTAGTCGAGACTGGCTCTGAATAATCTGTCATCATCAATGTAATACGTATTGAACAGTGTTTCTGTCCCGATAGCAGTTCTCTTCTGATCGATACGAAGGATGTTTCTGGAAAGGGTCATATTCAAACTCAGATTGTCGATTATCTGGTATCTGACGGAGGATGATATGTCTCTGTATCTCTGCTGTCTGTCAAGGACATCTCCCTGGACGCTCCCGGAATCAGGATCAGTGTATTCGTAAAACCTGTCAGAAAAATCCCAGGAGGTTGAGACCTCCATGGAAAGCATGTCAAAGGGAGTGGGAACTACCAGGGCGAGACTGCTGGACCAATCGTCCTGTCTCTGTGTTCTATTTGAATCATTGTACGTTGTAAACAGCTTTGATGCCCTGATCTGAGCGTTAAGACTTCCGCCTCCATAATACTGCGGAAAATCGTAGCTCATCCTCAAGGATAGATTATCGTTTCCGGTATCCTTCTGGTATCCAAGTGTTCTGTGCTCCCCGAGGGAAACGCTTCCGCTCATCCCCGGAAAGATAGCTCTGTTCATGGAGATATCAACGTTCGTCACACCACCCTGGTCATGACCTGTAATAGTGCTGTCTCCGGAGGGGTTCATGTAATCTATGAAGTGAGAGCCCAGCCCGACATTAATGGTAAGCCAGGATGCCGGCGAATATCGTATCTGTCCCGATGTAGTATTACTCAGTTGGTTCCTTATCAGATCGCTGTTCTTCTCTTCGGAGCTGATTCTCCTGGAAATATCTATCCCCAGTTCAATCCCGTTGAAAGGAGTGAAAGTCAGGTTTGCGTTACCGTTCCTGGTGTCTAAGAATCTTTTGAGATCCTGATTCTTCTCGGCAGAGAAAGAGGCGCTTGCGTTAAGGGAAACCCTTGATGTCAGCTGCTGATAGAGAGAGAGGGAATTCATGAGAGTGCTTTTATCTTTGATCTGATCCATCGAGATATCGTAACCAATTGTAACAGCTTGAAGGCTTGCAAACATAATTGCAAGAAGTATCAGTGTATTTTTCAAGGCATAGCCTCCGCCATCTTAATGAACCGGTCAGGAGGAACCTGTTCAGCTCTGAAGGAGGGATCGATATCGGATATCTCAAGGAGTTCAAGAGCCCCATCCTTTCCCAGGAGCGGTTTAAGGTTGTTAAAAATAGTTTTCCTCCTCATTGCGAACGACACTTTAATAATCTTTCTGAATCTACCATAAAGCTCTTCCGAAATCAGGGGTATGCTTCGGCGGTTCAGAACAACCACCCTGGAATGAACTCTTGGAATCGGATAAAATTCCTCCGGTGAAACATCAATAAGATTCTCTACAGTGAAAATGGGCCAGATCTGTAATGAAAGTTTACCGTAATCCTTACCCCCGTCAAGGGTTGATAATCTGATGGCTACTTCCCTCTGCAGCATAAGTACAGCTTTCTGAACATGTCTGAAACTTTGCTCGATCATTCTGAAAAGAATGGGAGAGGATATGTAATATGGAAGATTACCGACAACGGTTATGAATGGATAACCGGGTAATTCCGAAGGATCCACCTTTAGAAAATCGGCCTGGATGACGCTCAGCCGTTCATCGCTGAACCTCCGCTGGAGGAACGAAGCCATTCTGGCTGATATTTCCACCGTAGACAGTGATTCGGATCTTGGAAGAAGCTTTTCGGTCAGGGAACCGAATCCGGGTCCTATCTCCAGAACACTGCCCTGCACGGGTATTTCAGCAGCGATTTTCGATGCTATGGAAGAATTAATGAGAAAATTCTGTCCAAGGTTCCTGTTCGGATAAAATCCTGTTCTGCTCAAGTATCTTCTCAGATCTGCTATAAGCATTATCCTCTAATCCGAAGCGGCAAATTCAGTTTCTTCGCCAGCTTCTTAACCGATTCCATTTCAATACCCGAATATCTCACAGCGGTGAGTCTGACGGAAGCAGCTCTCCCTGCCAGTTCCAAAAACTCCATCAGCCTGTCCCATGCGTTTCCATCCGCAGGACGGCATACAGTATTGTATTCTTCTCTGCTCGAAGCGTTCAGGCTGATACTTACAGTATCAAAGGGCTCGAGAAGAGAAACGGTTTCGGAAGGAGAAAGCCACGAGAGGCAGGTTCCGTTTGTATTCAGCCTTACGGAAAAACCCCTGCCGGAAGCACTTCGGGCAAGTTTCTTGAGAAGTACAGGTCTCATGGTCGGCTCGCCGTATCCACAGAAAACAAGTTCTTCCCCCATGCGGGGGCTGAGCGAATCGATAATGGATTCAAGTCTCCCCTCGAGGGGCTCTCCATGATGTGCAAGGTGGTAACCTCCAATACCATCCGTTCTGTCTTTAATGCAGAATCGGCATCGATTGGAACACCTGCCGGTAATGTTCATATAAATATTCCCATACAGCTTATATACAAGATCAGTTCTTCTGGTGGGTCCCAGCTGCAGAGCTTCCATGGAGTTCTTCATTAGTATTCGGGCGGTCACTCCCGGATCTGTGTCCCATATTTCTGAAATAGTATCAGCTATATACCTGACATTGGAAGGTTCGTTCCGTCTCCCCCGGAGAGGCTCAGGAGACAGATATGGAGCATCTGTCTCGATCAGAATCCTGTCATGCGGAAGCGATCCGGCAAGATCTCTAAGCCGGCGGTTCCCTCCGAAAGTCAGCGGACCTGCGAACCCTATGTAGTACCCCCTGTCAGCAGCCTCCTGCGCGATGTCATCAGGACCGGTAAAGCAGTGCATTATGACCGGGACGGCAACATCATCGCCCAGAACATCAAGAACCTCCCTCTCAGCATTCCTGGAGTGAGCTATGAGCGTTAATCCAAACGCTTCCGCCAGCCTGGTATGCTTCTTAAAACCTTCGATCTGCAGTTTTTCTGGAACTCTGTCCCGGTAGAAATCCAACCCTGTTTCCCCCACAGCGATTACCCGGGGGCGGAGAAGGATTTCAGATATGTCAGCAGGATCGTCTGGGAAATCAGGATCGAATTCGTTTGGATGAATTCCCGCCGCAGCGAATACACTGGCTCGGGTTTCGGACAGTAAAGCCGCCTTCATGCTGCTTTCAAGTGATATGCCGGGAACCATGAATCCGATTACACCTGATTCCGCAGCATTTGCAAGCACACCGTCGAGATCGACACTGAACCGATCATCACATAGGTGGCAATGGGTATCGAAGAGTTCAATTCCCGATGTTACGTTCTCCAGATCAGATCCTCCCTGGCGGGTCCTGTTGAGATAGCTTTAACCTGCACACCTGTGAGTTTTTCGATGAACAGCACATAATTTCTGGCATTCTCCGGTAATGCGTTCCATTCCCGCTCGCCCTTGATATTCTCCTCCCAACCGGGGAGGGTTTCATATACAGGAATATGTTTCCCAAGCCTTTCCCCTGTTTCAAAGAGTGTAAGGTCGATCTCAGGGTCAAGTTCGTACTTCTTGCATACTTTCAGTTCGGGAATGCCGCTGAGAACATCAAGGAGAGTAATCGTGGTCCAGGTGCACCCGTTTATCCTGGCGGTGTAGTTCGCCAGAACCGCATCGAACCATCCGCACCTGCGTGGTCTTCCGGTAGTGGCTCCATATTCGTTACCCTGTTCCCTTATTCTCTCTCCGAGGGAATCGGTCAGCTCTGTCGGGAAAGGACCATTCCCGACTCTGGTGCTGTAAGCCTTCACAACCCCGACTACCTCATCAATCAGAACCGGACCTATGCCAAGACTGACACAGGCTGCTCCTGCTACGCATGAACCGCATGTAACGAACGGATAAGTTCCGTGATCAGGATCAAGAAGGGATCCCTGTGCGCCCTCGGCAAGAATCGAGCCGCCTGATGCCAGTATCCGGGCGATAACCATGGATACATCCATTGCGCGATCAACAAGTTTTATGGAGTAGCGGTTGAACACATCGACCTCTTCCCTGAGAGATTCGACGAGTTCAGCCGAAAGGGCAAGCTGCTTTATGCATTCATCTGTAATAACAGCAGATTTTTTAAGAAATATCTCAGGTACAGCTGCATCCTCAAGTCTGATTCCGGCTCTCCTGAATTTGCGCACATAGGTCGGACCTATTCCACGACGTGTTGTTCCTACTGCAGCTTTCCCGAGCCTCATCTCATTTATATTCTCAGAATACCTGCCTGCCGGATGAACAAGATGTACCTTTCCTGATATCGAAAGCCTGTCTGCAACGGAGAAACCTTCTTTCTCTATAGATTCAATTTCCTCTTTAAGAGCAATCGGATCGAGAACACAGGCGGATCCTATTATGCCGAGCACGTCCGGCCGCAGCAATCCACTTGGAAGCTGGTGCAGTGCAATCCTGCGCCCATCAGCTTCAATAGTATGCCCTGCATTGGCTCCTCCGGAAAATCTGGCAACTGCATCGACGGTTTCAGCAAGATGATCCACCATTTTCCCCTTGCCTTCATCGCCCCATTGAAGTCCGATAACTATGGTTGCTGGCATTCTATTCCTTCCATGAACTGATTTAGGAACATTCCTTAATCCACAGCCTGGAATATCCACTTTTTAAGCTCCTGTATGCCGAAACCCGTGATTGATGAAACAGGGATAACCGGCCCCATATTCTGTGCTTTTGCTACGGATGACGCAAGCTTCCCTCGTTTGAGCTTGTCCGATTTCGTCAGGGCGATGATATAGGGCCTGCCTCTCTCCTTAAGAAAATTCACCATCTCCATATCGTTGGGCAGGCAGGGGTGCCTTGCGTCAATTAGGAGCACAACTCCCCGGAGCGGAACTCTGTCCATAAGATAGGTGGCTATCCATCCCGACCACTCGGTACGGTTCTTATGGGGAGCGCGCGCATATCCATAACCGGGAAGATCAATAATGTAATAACTGTCTGATACGGAATAGAGGTTAAGATACTGCGTGCATCCGGGTTTTGAACTTATCCTGGCAATGGAATGATTTCCGCTGAGTCTGTTAAGGAGAGATGATTTTCCAACATTCGACCTGCCGGCGAAGCATATTTCCGGGCGCCCATCCACGGGAAGGTGTGCAGACCCCGGACAGCTTCTCACAAACTTTATATCAAGGGAGGCCATTAACGGATCATTCTCAGCCGGCTTTCCCGGATTCCTTCTTCTTCCTCGTCTTTACGATCTTCGGCAGGGCTTTCCCTCTGACAACTTCCGGTGTGATCACGAGTTTCTTAACGTTATTCAGGTCTGGAAGATCGTACATCGGTTCCAGAAGGATCCCCTCAAGCACAGATCTGAGCCCCCTCGCACCACTTCCCGCTTTTTTTGCGATCGAGGCTATCGCTTCAAGAGATCCCGCAGAAAACTCCAGCTCAACTCCCTCAAGTTCAATGAGGTACTGGTACTGGCGAACAAGAGCATTCTTCGGCTGTGTAAGTACTTTTGTAAGATCATCAATATCCAGGTCATCAAGTACCACCAGCACAGGCAGCCTTCCAACAAGCTCCGGAACAAGGCCGTACTTCACAAGATCATGGGATTCTACTCGCGCCAGTAAATTGGTTTCCGCCTGACTGACCGGATCAAGAACGCTGTTGAAACCAATTGCGCTTTTTCTAATGCGCTTTTCGACCAGCTTTTCAAGTTCATTGAACGCGCCCCCGCATATGAACAGGATATTGCTGGTATCAACCAGAATATTATCCTGATAGGGGTGTTTTCTTCCTCCCTGCGGCGGTACACTGGCAACAGTACCCTCTATTATCTTAAGAAGAGCCTGCTGTACACCTTCACCCGACACATCCCTTGTAATGGATGGGTTTTCCGATTTCCTGGAGATCTTGTCGATCTCATCAATGTAGATAATTCCCTGCTGCGCGGTTGCCACATCCATGTCGGTCACCTGAAGCAGGCGAAGAAGAATATTCTCTACATCTTCCCCAACGTATCCGGCTTCGGTCAACGTTGTTGCGTCGGCAATGGCAAAGGGGACATCCAGAATTCTGGCAAGTGTCCTTGCAAGCAGAGTTTTTCCTACTCCTGTCGGTCCCATGAGCAGAATATTGCTCTTCTCAAGTTCCACTTCCGGTGATTCCCTGATGGTTCTGAGTCTTTTGTAATGGTTGTAAACAGCTACCGAAAGTACTTTCTTTGCCTGCTCCTGGCCGACGACGTACTCATCCAGATGAGCCTTGATATCAGATGGTACTGGAAGTTCTTCCTGCACCAGTTCAGGTATTTCGATCTGATGATCACCCTCAAAATCAACAAGCTCACCACAGTACCTTATGCACTCATCGCAGATATGCACTCCGGGGCCCTGAATCAGCTGTTTAACCTCACCGATCGATCTTCCGCAGAAGGAACATTTTTTCTCTTTTGCCATACGGAGCTCCCGTCAGCTTCTGGATGTAAGCACGTTATCTACAATACCGTAATCAACTGCTTCCTGGGCATCCATCCAGAAATTCCTGTCTGAATCCTGAACTATTCTTTCAATAGGCTGTCCTGTGTGTTCGGAGAGAATGATATTCAGTTTCTCCCGGAGTTTAAGGATCTCCCTCGCCTGTATCTCTATATCACTGGCCTGCCCCTGCGCTCCGCCCATGGGCTGATGGATCATTACTCTGGCATGTGGAAGAATATTCCTTTTGCCCACGGCTCCCGCAGCAAGCAGAACTGCAGCCATGCTGGCTGCTGTACCCATGCAGAATGTTGCCATAGGTGGTTTTATGAACTGCATCGTATCGTATATCGCCAGCCCCGAGGATACCAGACCTCCCGGGCTGCTTATGTACATGTTGATATCCTTCTTGGCATCCTCACCTTCTAAAAACAGCAGCTGCGCGACTATAAGGCTTGCAGACTGGTTAGTGAGGGTATCACCGACGAAGATGATACGTTCCTTCAGGAGTCGGGAATAGATATCGTAGGATCTTTCCCTGTTCCCTTCCCGCTCTACAACAAAAGGTACAATTGATGACATCAGGATTTTCCCTTCCCGGCTGTTTCGTCACAGGTTTCCCGTTTTTTTTCTTCTTCAACCCGTATCCAGCGCCATGACGAATCCGGCTTCTCTTCCTTATCAGCTTCAGTCTCGCTGTTTTTCTGCGGTTTCTTTTCTGTAATATCAGCACGATCCAGAATTAGTTCCATGGCTTTTCTGTTCTTCAATCTGTCACGGACAGATGATTCCGATTCCTCAGGATTAGTTTCCTTCTCGATCTGGTCATCGGTGATGTCTATCTTCTCTTTTTCCGCAACGGCTCTGAGAATAAGAAATTCGCGTACTTTGTCCAGCGCAAGCTCCTTTGCCGCGGCCCGCGTTTCCTGCCCGGGGCCATCCTCACCCAGCTTGCTAATGTAATCCCTGGAAAGATTCTCAACCATGTACACAGGCGGATCGAAGGGGTTGCTTTCCAGTATACTACCAATAACAGTCCTTTCCTTGAGATACACGATCTCCTGGTCGAAACGGGCTCTGACACTCTCCTCGATCTTATTTCTGAGTTCCTCCAGGCTTTTAACGCCAGCAGCCTTTTCAGCAAATTCATCATCAAGGTCGGGAAGAACAGGGCATTTCACCTCGGTTACCCGGAACCTGTGTACAGGCGGCTTATCTTCATCAGAAGCATCTCCATCCATCCTTGCCGAGAATTCAAAATCCGGAATTACCCCTGTAATCAGTTCATCAAAACCGGTACCTATCTGCGATTCTCCAATTCTAACATTGAATTTCTGCGTTTCATCTGTGTTTCCGGCCGGACAGGCTTCCAGCAGAACAAGATCCCCATCCTCTGAAGGTCTGTCAACTGTTTCAAAGCTGATCATCTTCTCGCGGAATGATTCCATTGTTTTCTCAATAGCATCTTCGAGGTCGAGAGGAGGTATCTCTATTTTGATACCATCTGTACCTGAGGGTTCTGGTGTTTCGAAAAGGGAGAATGTCATTTCAAAACTGTAAGCAGTGCCGTCTACAGGCAGTTCTATCTTGCCTTCCGGGTCGTTATCATCAAGAATCCAATCCTCTTTCTCAATAAGCCTTGATGTAAAACCCTGTCGTACGCTGTCGGCGACTTCAGCCTGAATAATGTTTCCATACTGTTTGTCTATTATTGACCTGGGAACCTTTCCCGGTCTGAAGCCGGGCATTTCAAGATCTTTGGATATCTGCCTTCGTATTTTTTTGAATAGTCCGCTTATATTTTCAGCCGACTCGGTGAAGAGAACTGTTCTTCTATTGTCTTCCGATTTGATGATATCAAACATTAATAATCTTCCCTGTTTTCCAGGAGCCTATCCGACAATGAAACATTGGCATAAAACCCACACAACTGGCTACAATACTCGCATATTATCGTCAAATACATCCAGTATTCTCCTCAAATCTCCGAGTATTGTAGCCAGTTGTGAGAATCTTCTGCTCAATGTACATTATCTGATACACTCCTAGGTTATGGTGCGAGAGGGGGGATTTGAACCCCCACAAGTCAAGCTTACCAGATCCTAAATCTGGCGCGTCTGCCAATTCCGCCACTCCCGCAACGGCATTAATTTACGTAAGGCTCGAATATGCTTTGATATAGTTTTTACGTCAAAGCTTCAGATAATCATCAGCCAGGGGTACCGGAGGCCCTTGAATATCTGCTGACCTCTCCGGAGTGTTACCTGTCATTCTCCATTTACTCTGAGTACAGTTCAGTTACAAGGGCGGCCTCATCGCTGCCCGGATACCTGGACAGGAGAAGATCGAAGAGCCTGTCCCTCTCTCCTGGGGCTCCATGGAGATGGTATATGTCCGCTGCCCTGAAAACAGCTCCGGGTGCCCATTCCGAATTAGGGTACATGTAGTATAGAGCTACAAGATCTTCAATCGCTCTGTGTGACTGTCCGGCCTCCTCCCAGCAGATAGCCATGTAGTAAAGAGCGTCGTCCGCCAGCGGGGATGCCGGATATCTGTCATGTAGTTCCATAAAACCCTCAGCCGCGATCTCGAAACTTCCCTGCTGGAATTGCCTGTACGCCTCATTGTAGAGAAGCTGCGCATCGGGTCCGGAAGCAGTATCCTGAACCGTGACCCCGGTGCTGCTGCCAAGTCTCATCAATGCCAGGTCAAGTTCATCGGCAAGTGCGGAGAGTCTGTCCACAAGATCCGCTGTTCTTGTCCCTGATTGAGCCTGAAGACCTCTCAAAAGAACCTCGTTATCTTCAACAGCCCCGGTGAGTACCTCTATATCCTCCCGCAAGCTCTGCTGATCGGCATTGATATCTTCTATCTCTTCGGGTGTATGAATCCACAAACCGAAACAGCCTGTAGACAGCAGCAGAACCGAAATTGTTGCAATAACCAGACGCTTCATGGTCAATTCCCTGGAAGAACGCGAAAGTGGGCTCTTCTGTTATGTCCCCATGCCTGCTCGGTATGGGCTGGGTCGAAGGGTCTCTCCTTGCCGTAACTGACGTATTACAGACGGTCTGTATCGACCCCGTAGTTAACAAGATAGTTGTACACTGCAAGTGCCCTGTTCTCCCCCAGAGCGAGGTTATAATCTATTGTACCTCTTTCGTCGCAGTGCCCTTCCAGAAGGACCCTGAAACCATCGGTTTCCATTATGTACGAAGCATCTTCCATCAGAATCCTCAGGACATCCCCAGAGAGATCGTCACTGTCGTAATCGAAAAATACATCGTCGAGATGCTCCTGATGAATAAGAAGCATATCTGTGGATGTAGACAGAGTATCCGTTTCCCAGACGCCGACAAGGGTATCGGGAAATTCTTCAATTACAACAACAGTTGTCGTGTCATTGCCGTCAGGTAAAGTATCATCAGGCCTGCATCCGGAACCGGACATCACAGCGGCAATCAGTATCGAAGAGACCAGTATGGTCATAAATTTAGTATTCATAGTTCACTCCCGTCTTTAAAGAAGAGATTAAATTCGATCATCTGAATCCAAGAGGTGACCATGTGGGACAGTAACTTTCACCTCTATCGGACAGTTTTCTAATTGTCAGTCCATTGAGTTCTATAACATATACGGCTCTCTCTCCATCATTATCACTGCTGAAAGCGATATGTCTTCCGGTAGGCCCCCATACAGGGTCCTCGTTAAGAGATCCCGCGAAGGTGACCTGGCGGATATTGGAGCCGTCCGCATCCATGACGAATATATGGAAATCCCTTCCGGTCTGGGCTGTATATGCAATCCTGCTGCCATCAGGTGACCATGCGGGGCTGTCGCAATAGCCGTGAGCACTTGTAGCTCTTATGGCTGTACCTCCTGAGCTGTCCATTATATAGAGTTGAGGGTATCCTATTCTGTCACTTGTAAACACTATCTGTCTGCCGGTCGGAGAGAAGCTTGCAGATGTCTCAATTGATCCTCTGAGCGTCAGGCGGGTTGTTTCGTCAGTGGCGGGATCGAGAAGGTAAATGTCAATATTCCTGTTCATCGAAAGTGTCAGAGCTATTGTCTCACCGGTGGGACTCCATGCTGGAGAAGAATTGAGACCGGGGAAACTGAGTATCTTCTCCGCTCGTGATTCCGAAAAGCTATAGCACCAGAGGTCGGCATTCCCTGACCGGAACGATGTGAAAATCAACCTGTTCCCATCGGGAGACCAGGCCGGTGTGGTTATAACATCTTCATCTGACATCACTGTCCTGGTACTCCTGGGATCCTGCGATTTTACGCCAAGGGCGTAACCTGATGAAGATCTTGTTACGTAGGCGATCATGGTGGATGCAATGCCTTCCTCTCCTGTCAGGTCATATACAAGATCATCCGCAAAGGCATGAACAAGTGAATAGATATCCTCACCAGAATAATTTCTTGAAAGAAGGGATTCTCCTCCGGATGTAACCTCCGCACGGAGCTCAATTCCATTCAGGGTGCGTGTAACAGAAACAGCTGCTTCTGCATATCCTTCATCAGAAGTGATCAGCAATCCGGAAAAATCTATATCATCCTTAAGCTGATCTAATGCCATATCAACGAGATCCAGGTCTCCTTCAACACTCACTGAAACGGGAATACACTCCGCACTGACAGGAGTCATGGGGATGAAACTGTCCGCAGATGAGGCTGCAACAAGAATAAGAAGAATTACGATGGATGGCATTTTCAATTTGCTTCCACCCCTATGAATTCTATGTTGATCACAGCGGAATTGCTTCGTCCCGGCGGCATGGGAGGAATCTGTGCCATGATCAAGGCGTTCTCTACAGCTCTGTCAAAGGCTGAAGTACCGCTCTTTCTAATAACTTCGATACTGGTAGTGCCATCGAGATCGACGGTCAGGATTATCCTGTATGATTGCTCGGGTTCCACTGATGTCCTGTATTCCCTTCTTACGGCATTGAATACTCTTGATTCGTATGTTCCCGGTCCGGGAGCGCCAGCCCCCGCTGACCCCCCTCCGCTTACAGAAACAAAATCCTCCTCAAAAACAGGATTCTCCTCCGTTGGAATCTCATGCGGAATTTCCTCGGGAATCTCCTCCTGCTCGATCTCTTCAGGATTCTCCTCCACGGGATTTTCAGGGTGCTCTTCAATCTCCGGCTCCTCGATGACCTCCTCCTCGACGAGTACCTCGGCAGGGGTCAAGATCTCAGTCGTTTCTTCGGGAATTTCAGCAGGATCGGTAATCTCGGCTGGAGAAACTTCTTCAGAGGAAGCTGCGGATACCATTGTTACCATT
>JAUWSQ010000071.1 GCA_030609965.1 Candidatus Fermentibacterota bacterium | reverse complement strand
TTCTTCCCCTCTGACAGTGTTTTACAACTCATAAAGCCTTCATCACACACGCGGCGTCGCTCCATCATACTTTCGTACATTGTGGAAGATTCTCGACTGCTGCCTCCCGAAGGAGTCTGGGCCGTATCTCAATCCCAGTGTGGCCGGACACCCTCTCAGGCCGGCTACCCATCGTTGCCTTGGTAGGCCATTACCCCACCAACGAGCTAATGGGCCGCGGACCAATCAATCAGCGAGAGGTCCCTAAGGAGCCCCCCCTTTAGTCAAATCAAAATCAATGAAATGACATCTGCGGTATTAGCATCAGTTTCCCGATGTTATTCCCCACTGAAAGGTATGTTATCCACGTGTTACTCACCCGTTCGCCACTCTACTGAGAACTACTAACGAATTAGTTGTTCTGTTCGCGTTCGACTTGCATGCCTTATCCACGCCGCCAGCGTTCGTCCTGAGCCAGGATCAAACTCTCCATATATATTATATAGGATTATTTTCCTGTACTTAAATTGCTATTGTTTTTATTACGGTCCTAATCTGCTATAGCATACAGACTTGCTCATAAAGAGCTTGGCACCAACCCTGAATGGATTGGCCCAAGGAACCAACACAGACCATGCTTATGCGATTCTCGTCTTCTCACAGATTTCAAAGATCGGGCGCTTTTCAGCGCGAATTTATAACCTAGGACACACTAACCCGCGCGTCAACTCTGAAGGACCATTCTCTATCGTATCCGGTTCACTCAGAGTTAACTCGCATTTTAAGCCATATCCTAAGTGGAACCCGTATATGTGAATAACTCTTCATGATGTCAAGTGATGCTGCAATATGTTATTATCATTGAACTTACATACGTATTTGATTTTGCAGAAGGTTCTACTTTCCCAAGCACAGGATTTCCTGATCATTTCCTTCGGAGCGTAGCGTTCTCTTCACTTAACTGATAAGGTATAGTTTATACCTGGGAACAATGAAACAGAATGTTCAACGGAACTTTGAAGATCGGGGGAATGTGCTGAAACCGACGGAAATGCTTCTTCGAATATCCTTATCGGAAGGAAAAATTGACGGTGTAGTCAGTACTTCTCCGAGTGAGGCTTCAGAAGACATTCCGGATATCGCAGGAAGTAATATCGCAGAACTCCTTAACATCTGGCCCCTTTCAGAGGAATTCAGAATGGTGCGGTTCACTCCCTGTTCAACCGCTTATTCTGCTGCCGCCCGAATGGATTCGGACTCATCGGTTCTTGTATACTATCTGGATGTAGATACTGATAGCCTTTACAATTCTTCGGTGCCTGCAATAAGACTCATCCCCGAGAGAAATCTTCCCGTGGTATCTCCAGGATTCGTATGTCTTCTGGGGTATACACCCTGGGAACTCTCACAAAGCGAACTCATATCATCACTTCCGGGCGAATCGAAGGAATCAAGTGGCCACGTGACCCTTATGGATAAAACAGGCAGAGGGTTTCGACTCATTTTCTCCCGCACGCCGAACGTCTTTGGAGGAACTGACTACACATTCATCAGACAACCTGAGGGTCTGGTATTCCCGGTCAAAGAACTTGCGCTGCTAGCTGAAATGAAAGTCCAGGGACCTGAGGATCTGCTTGCTTTCCTTGTTGATGTACTTAAGCTTGAATCAGCGGTTCTCCTGACACGCTCTACCATTGGTTACGTTCCCATATGCAAGCTTAATGTAGAAATCGATACTGAACAATTCGAGACAAGCAGCATTTTCGATCCTGAAAACCTTCATTTTCCGATCTGGGTCGATCTGGATAAAGATCAAGCACCTCTGAGCTTCACAGGACAATGCCTTGTCTATCCCTCAGGACACCTGGTTCTTGTAGCTCCATGGAGAGGCGACGCGGATACGCTTCAGCGGCGGGCGGATTCCGTGATGCCTGCTTTGTCGATGAAATACGATCAGTTCAGAACAACTCATGGTGAACATAGACTTCAGAATCTGCTGTACGAACTGGACATGCTTCTTACAGGTCAGCTGGATCATGATTCTCTTCAGAAGACTCTCGAAACAGCTTCTATTGGCTTTTCAACCACTGTTTTAGCTATCTTCGGACCCGAGGAATCGGCCACTCCTATAGTCACCAGCAATACAGATAACGAGGTAAAAGAGCTTCTTGTATCGGACCGGCCTTTTGAAGAGTGTTTCAATGATACTCACGTTTCGATACTGAATAACGGTTTCATACTTCTTGCTGCATGGAACGATGAGAGGGAGGTTCCATACAAAGCAATCGATGCCTTAGGAAAAAAATTGAATAAAATCGATTTTGACAAGCTGTGCATGGATGATGTAAACCTTCCTGACTTCTCCCAGCTGCAGGCTGTTTTCATGAAGGATACAAAGGTGCTGTGGCAGGGAAAATCCCTGGGTATCTCACACTGCTTTCAATTCTACGGTAATTCCAGGCATTGCATCGATTGCCCGGTCAATCACCTTTCAGCCTCCGGTAAGAAAAGCGCCAGGCTTGAGAACCATCAGGGTTACATAGAAGAAATCTATCCGACCGGCAGCGGTTTTCTGATAATCTGGACTGAGCTTCCTTTAGAAAGTGTACCCGGATCACCGGTAAAAGAAGTGTATCCCGGAGGCGAAGCAGAATATACGCCCGAAGGGGAAATCGTATCCTGGAATGGATGGTTTCAGGAGGCTACAGGAGTCGGTTCGGAACAGGTAAGCGGTCAGAATGCAGCCAGAATACTTAACAGGATCGGCTCTCCGGCGGTTCTTTACCAATACAGAGCAGCACTGGCGGGGATTTTCATACCTGAGCCTGTGGAATTCATCTGGAAGGGAATGAAATGCTTCAGTCGCATGAGAATCCCGAGATCTGGTGAGAACATTCTTCATACGGTCCTTGACTCCAACAGAGCTGGAATATCCGATGCAACCACCCTGGGTCCAGGTACTCTCACTTCATCTTCTGAACCCCGCTCACTTGCGGAATACCTCTCAATTGCCTGCAGACGGGAAGGATGGGAATTTGATATATCGGGCACAACATCCGAGGAGGGTGCGCCTGTGTGGTTTGCAAGACAGGCTGCAACGGACCTTCTGTCAAACCTTCTGCATATGCTCGCTCCAATGTGCCCTGATAGATGGGCGGGACTTGAAACAGGCTGGCTTGACAATACCCCGGAAACGGGAGCTTTTTCCTTTCTTCCGGGGCAATACCATGTCATCCAGTTCAAACTTCAGGGAATCGGAATCGATGAGAGATCTTATATACTCAAAAAGCTGAGTATACTTTTCAGGGGATTCGGAGGATGGCTGGCTGGATCTCCCGCTAAGGATGTCCTGCAGGTGGGTTTGCCGGCAGCCAAGAAACATTACAGAGAGGTTGACGCAATAATCTATTCTCCGCTGAACTCATTCACGGAACTCTGCAGAGAGGCTATTGCCGGAATCCAATCGAAGAAATTCCATGTTGTGGAATCAGCCAGGGAGATGGCAGTAAGGCAGCAGACAGCGGGCACAATAATATGCAGACTGGACCAGAGCAACATCCATTATGCTACAACCCTTGCGGCTCGAATCCCCGATCAACCGATACTTGTGGCATCAGGGCTTTCAAGCGGCATTCCATCCATCAATGCAAGGGTAAGACATCTTCAGCTGCCTGTTGACAGCAAAGCGCTGTTATCGGCAATTAGAAAAACAGTAAGGGGTTAACATGCTCTTTGTGTTGATCTGCTCGATTATTCTGACCCCATCTACACCTGAAGAATTTCTGTATGAACTGTGCGAGAACAGCAATGGAATAGAAGGCGCGGAGTTCTGGTCCTCACATGCCTCAATAGAGGTTCAATCAGCGTTAGCCGACACCGATTCCCTTTTGAAGATCCTTGTAGGGATGCGGGAACTTACTGTAAACACCGGGACAAGAACAGCCTTCGTGGAGGGAGATGATTCGTTCAGGATCGAATTTGGAGAATCCATGTGGACCTGGATCGATTCGGATGACAATTTAAACAGGAAAGAGGGTCTTTCCGTTATCATTTTTTCCCTTGGTAACTACACATGGTCGGAAATTCCAGTTCTTGCTTCGACCGGGTCCATCAGTATCGGGAGAAGGGAAAAACTGATCACAGGGGTCTTTTTAACTTTCATGGTATTGATAACCACTTTTATCATTCTAATATGGGCAAAAAGACGGTATCTCTGAGATAATTCCTATTTGAAGCGGTCCCATTCTGATGAGAAATCCAGAATCTGAACAGGCAGCTCCTGAACGGAAAGCTCCATAGTTACCGCATTCTCTATGAAATCTTCCATATCCCTCTGAAGAAGTATCAGTTGAGACATGAAAACCTGATACTTGCTGATATTTTCAGCTTCACCGGTGGGTAATTCATTGCCGGATTCAAGCTTTTCCTGAAGGTCTTTGAGTAATGATGAAAAAGCAAGTATCATTTCCGTCGCCTGATTAAAATCTGTCATTATTCTCTTCCTGTTGCAGCTTCAAGGGAAGCAGGATAATTACGAACAAATCCTGATCCGTCAACTCTGAGATGTTCGGTATCCGTACCCCGGATAAATTTAACAGCCTCATTCAAAGCCCCAGCAATCTGAGGTCTGCTCCAAACATCGTACTGCCACGCGGGATGACCGGCACCATCGAGTATCAACGCGAGTCCTTCTGTCAAATCGGCCAGCCTTACTCCGGTTTCCGGAGGTGTTATCCTGTCCCGCGTACCGTTAATATAAACAAATCTGGTTTTAAGCGGTTGGCCGATGTAATCGCCAGGAGTAAAGGCCTTCAATCCTTTCTTAACACTCATCGGCAGGAATAGTTTCAGAACAGCCGTTCTCAATCTGCCCATTCTGGATACTGATGCCTCAAAAAAATTCCAGAAAACACCGTGTAAGATAACTCCCGCAACAGACTCTTCAAGAAGACCGGAGACCTTCAAGGCAGCAGCCCCGCCCATCGAGGAGCCGTAAATCACTGTTCTGCGCCTGTTGAATCCCATGCTGTCACGGGTATGTATAAGAACACCGGCCAGATCGTAAGCTTCGACCGGTCCTCCGCCAGTAACTGCAACCGGGTGATCATCATGCCCCCTCAGGGGCACCAGGAAGACCGAGAATCCCATTTCTCTGAACAGCTCACCGGGATGGACCATGGATCCGATGTTCTCATGGAGCCCATGAACAACCACTGCAAGATCCTCGCCACCTCTAAGGAAATATCCTACCATTTGATATCCATCAAGAGATTCGACATTAACCGGTTGCCAGGGTGCTGCGGGAAGGGGATAACTGATCGGCTGCGGGTACTTGAACCTGTTAGTAAAACCGATCAGTCCAGGCCTGGCAGCCATTCTTCTGAAAACCAGCCATACACACAATGCTGTAAACATTCCAATGCCCCACCCGACCAGCACATCAAGGGGGTAGTGAACTCCAAGATAGATCCTGCTGAATCCCACAAGAGCTGTTATGAGAAAGGCGACTGGAGCCAGTGGTGGATAGGCGAGCGCGGTGACAGCAGCAAGTGAAGCGGAATTCGCAGAATGAGCCGATGGGAAGGATCTGTTACCGTACACATCCCCCCTGTAGTTCACCTGCGCGGAAATGGACTCATCAAAACATGGCCTTGATCTGCCCACGCTCCGCTTCAAATGGTAGCATATCTGATCAGAACCCGCTGTGGCAATTATCAGACAGAGCAGTACTATTCTCGGATTTCTGCTGACGAAAGCCCTTTTCCATCTGTTTCCGGTAGGACGGCAGGGTCTGGTTCTTCCCCACCATAGAAGCAGCAGGATATAACCGGCAAGAAACGGGATCCAGTTGTCAACATTTGTTATGAAGCGCATAACCGCTGTCAGGAAACCGGAATCGATGCCATTCACCGCAAGAAATACGGATCTGTCCCACGCAGGCCAGAGCATCTATATCACCCCTGGGATTCTCACTGAATACCCGGCTCTGTCATCACTTATCCATCTCAACTTTCTGAATCTGTTCACTTTAGCTCTGCATCCATTTTCTGTACTTTTCCAGGTCGGTTCCGATGAATTTGATACACAGACTCACCACAAAGGCATCATCTATATATCCCACAAAGGGAATTATATCCGGGATAAGGTCGAAGGGATTCACAAGATACAGAAGAGTAAACGCAACCGCCCCAATCGTACGATACGGGACTTTGTATCTTCCTCTTACAGAGTCAGTGATTAAACTGTAAAGGAGCCTGATATCCTGCCATAAACCTTCCAGGGAGCCGGGTATACCGGAACCTTCAAGTTTGTTGATCTTCCTTTCCGCACGGGTTGCAGCCCGTTCAACCTGTTTATCACTGACTGAATCAAGTCCGTTGTTAAACATCCCTTCGAGCCGTGTCATATCGTTCCTTCCAAGATTCCTCATTGATAACTCCATCTCATTCAGCAGTAATGAGAACATATCCAAGAGGGCTTCGCAGGAAAAGACAGGGTAGTTCACCGGATCGGGAATGTGTTAGCTTTCAATCTATGAAATTCCTTGTAACCGTTCCTCCGGTCATTACGCCTTCGGAACCGCCATCGGGCGCCTTCCTGCTTGCAGCAGGACTTTCCGCAAGGGGAATAGATGCGGGATTTCTTGATCTGTCACTGGAGTATTTCAAGTACATATTCTCAATGTCCCCCCGGGGTCGGGGATACCCTGCCGTAAAACCCGCAATCGATTACCTGCGGAATAGTCATATTTACACACCTCAGCAGCATCGTACCGCATCGGGAATTCTCAATTCATCCCTGAAGCTTTTCTCGAAGAAGTTTCCCGGATGGAGAATTTCGCTGATGGATCTGGTACCTCCTGAATCTGCTCACAGACCTTCAGAGATGATGAGGATCAGCAGTGAGGGCAAAACGCCGTTCTCCGAATTCTGGGAGGAGTACCTTCTCCCAGTACTTCAGCTGTACTCCCCGGAGAATGTTCTTGTATCGCTCTCCTACCTCTCACAGCTGGCAGCTGGAATTGACCTTGTTCTCTTCCTGAGAAAAGCCGGTTACAGGGTAATCGTTGGGGGCTCACTTCTTAACAGCCTTCACAGGACCGGGAATGGATACGAACTTGTGTCCGCTGTTCTTCCAGAATCAACCATGGGGGATGGATCGAAGTTTCAAGGCTTTGATTCCGGCCTGGATCCCCTGCTGCAGAAACTGTCATGGCCCAGTATGGTTAGCGAATGGGATTACATATCCGGAAGGCCGATTATCCCATACGCCCTTTCAACAGGATGTTACTGGAACAGATGTCTTTTCTGTCCGGATTCAAGCAGAAAACTCACCGTTTATGGTCATGAGGCGTTTGAAAGTTTCATCTCTTCCATTCCCTCAACTGTCATAAAGAAGAATCCAATAATTCACTTCGTTGATTCAGCCGTGCCGGGCCGAGCAATGGAAGCTGTACTTCCGCTGCTGAGGCAGTACAGGCTTGATTTCTACACATTTGCCAGACCGGAAAGATGGATATCCAGTATTGCGGACAGCCTTGCAGAGTCAGGCTGCCTAATGCTGCAGCTGGGTGCCGAAAGCGGCAGCAGATCTATCCTTGACCGCTTCGAAAAGGGAATCGATCCGGATACTACGCTGGAAGTCCTGAAAAACTGCGCCAGTGCCGGAATAAGATCCTATGTATACATGCTTACGGGGCTTCCGGGGGAAACAGATGATGATGTAATGGCATCGGTTCAATTCCTTGAGAGCGCCGGTGATTGTATCGACTTTATCAATTTCTCCGTTTTCAACCTTCCGGTGAATTGCGAACTGATGGACAGGGCTTCCGAATTCGGTATTGATCTGCTCGATTATGATTCCCCGGATGATGCGATCAGGCTGTACAGACCCTTTGCATACGATGGCCGGAACCCTAGAATAAGAGCGAGACGGACGGTATCCGATTACTTCACCAGAGTTCCCACAGTTGCAGAAGCTCTGAGAAGGACTCCCAGATGGTTCAGAACTTCCCATTTCCCTCTTATCGAGATACCAGGCAGAAAATCTGGAATGAGTTCTGATCCCAGACCATGAAATACATGTTATCCTGAAATTCAATGAAGCAGCTCTTCTGAATTCTTTCGGTATTTACAATCCCATATTAATGTCTTAGAGTTGAATTATAACAGTAAGCCGTTCAGTCCAGAACGATTACTGAGTGGGTAGAAATGATTATCTAGAAAGGAAGTTGAGTATGATTGCTTTAACTTTGGCTGTTTCTGTTCTGTTCGGTGTTTCTCCTAATTTTTCAGCTGACATGACCAGCCTTGGTAATACCACGGGAATGGATGGAATTGTCGAGTCATTCCCTAATATGAATGAGGCAATGGGTCTTGCTTACGATCCAGTTAACGATCTGCTGTGGCAGGCCACGCAGGACGGAGGATGGGTCTACAACGTTGACCCTGTCACCGGTGCCTACGATGCAATGTTCGATATCAACCTCATATTTGGATCAAGTGAGCTGGCATCCAATGGCTGCTATTATGATGAGACCAATAACTACCTGTACCTGTCAGATTTCAATGGAGACGTTGGAGCTACTTTCAACGATGCCATTTACTGCTTCGATGTCGACGATCCTTACTTTCCACCAATAGTCGATACCTGGGATTTCGGAACTACTGACGGCATTCTGGGGATCGCCTACAAAGCCCCCTACTGGTACTGCTCATTCTATCTTGTAAGCGAGCTGCGAGCCTTTACTCTCAACCCGGGCGGGACATTTACTCTGGAAAACACCTGGGCCGGAGTAGCTTACGGTGGTATCTGGTACGATGAAGTCTGGAACGTCTTTTACACGCACGATGGGCTTGGAACATCAGTCTACATTCTGGACGGAGACGATCCTGCGAACGTGCTTGATACCTTCGTTCCCGGATGCGAAATGGATTGTGCAATGTCAAATGAGTCAGACCCGGCAATCCTCTGGACCGCTGATCGTGATCCAAATGCTTTCAATTACAGGATCGACGATGAATACGTACCTGTAGCATTTGAGCAATCAACCTGGGGAAATATCAAGACGGAATTCTAGTCGAAAAGACAATTAGCTCAGAAAGGGGTGTGCCTGCGCATGCCCCTTCTTTTTTCGGTAGACTTATGCTTTCGATACAATAAGAACTGTCAGTACAGCCAGGAGAAGTATCCATACCACTAAAGCAAGAGTAGTCAGTATCCGCGCTTTGCTTACATCATCCTCGGAACCGGGCCGTATTCCCATTGCAAGGAATGTAAGCACTCCCGCCAGGTTTATTGAGATAAGATTCACGGCAAGAAGCTGAAGTGCCCCAAGGGCTCCGCTGTAATTACCAAGTGCACTGAGCATGCCTGTGACAACAAGTGGAGGCATAAGGGCAGCAGCGACCATCACACCGATAAGTGTAGCTGGAGCACCGGTACTCAGGGCAAGGGCTCCGGCTGCTCCGGCTGCAAGTGCAATAACAATATCAGTGTAGCTTATGGAAGTCCTTGATAATATTTCAGGCATCTGTGAATCGATTTGGAAAATAATCCCCACGACCACAGCAAACACCAGTGCTGCTCCTATCCTCAGGAAATTTTCCCTGAGAGCTCTCAGGATCAATGCGAAGTCACCAAGGGTAACACCCAGAGCAAGGCCAACGTTCGGTCCGAGCAGGGGAGCAATGACCATGGCACCGATTATCACAGCAACATTGCTTCGTGCAAGGCCCACTGCACATACGATGGCTGACAGGACGGTCATGATCATATTGGGCCAGGAAGCGCGCATCATCTCCTGTACATCAGCGTACAACTCTTCGCGGCTTACCCTTTGCATTTTTCTATGCAGAATACTTCCGGGCTTCCTGTCTTTTTCCCTGGTTTGCTCGGGGGCCGGTATGGACGCTTCAACGGGCAGTGAGACTATCCTCAATTCCTCACCCGAATCGGCAAGAGCCGATCTGAGTTTGTCGGTTATCTCCTCGCTTCTCTCCGCTTCTGCAAGAATATGAAGCTGTGCCTGCTCATCTGACAGTTTCTCCCACCAGATGGAAAGAGTATCGAGGCTGCTGACGGATGACCTTGCCAGCTCAAGGCGGTCGGCCGGCATGAAGGCTTCGATAAGACGTACAGCCATTTCAGTCTACAACTTTCATATCAAAGAAGATTACTTGCAAGTTCGGCAAGTTCGCTCCTCTCCCCTTTGACCAGATTGATATGTGCGGATATCTTCTCTTCCTTTAACCGGTCAACAAGGTAAGTAAGCCCGTTTGACTGACTGTCCAGGTAGGGGGTGTCGATCTGGTAGATATCACCTGTAAAAACTATCTTGGTTCCCTCACCCGCTCTGGTGATTATTGTTTTAACTTCATGCGGTGTCAGGTTCTGGGCTTCATCAACAATGAAATAGATACCGTCCAGGCTCCTGCCTCTGATGTATGCAAGTGGTGTGATGAACAGTTTTCCATGCTCTATCATCTCCTGAAGACCATTGTATTCTTTGCTGTCGGACGAGAAACGATTCTTTATAACAGCAAGATTATCCCACAGGGGTTGCATATAAGGATCGAGCTTACTCTGAATATCCCCCGGAAGGAATCCAAGATCTCTGTTTCCGAGTGGCACTACGGGTCGTGCAAGATATATCTGCCTGTAGTCACGTCGCTGATCCAAAGCTGCGGCAAGAGCCAGGAGGGTTTTCCCTGTGCCCGCTTTCCCGGTCAGGGTTACCAGTCTTACAGCAGGGTTCAACAGTGTATGCAGGGCAAAGGTCTGTTCAGCGTTTCGAGGCTGTATTCCGTAAGCTCGTGTCTTGATTATCCTTTCAAACTCATCGGTTCCGGGATTGTACCAGGTAAGGGAGCTGTTGCTGCCGTTTCTCAATATGAAGAACTGGTTGGGCACCGGTTTTATCTCGGAGGTAATCTCTTCTCTAGATACCGAGAATGGTTGCTCGTAGAATCTTGAAATAATATCCTTATCGACATTCTCAAGTAATCCGGTCCCGGTATACAGCTCGTCAACGTTCTCTATTTTTCCGGTTTCGTAGTCCTCAGACTGAATCCCCAGGGATTTGGCCTTCATTCGCAGATTGATATCCTTGCTTATCAGGATAACCACTCTGTCTGAATTAGCGGATTTGAGCTGGTCAGTAAGTGCAAGTATCCTGTGGTCAGGTTTGTTCATCGAAAAGAATGCATTCTGCACCGAAGTCCCTTCGGAAGACCCTGCGATTTTCACAAAGAGTTTTCCCCTTCCCGGACCGAGGGGGAGACCTTCATTGAAGAGTCTGTCTCCAGAAAGCTTATCAAGTTTGCGTATGAATTCCCTCGCCTGGAAGTTAATGAGATCGTTTCCCTTCTTGAAACGATCGAGTTCCTCGAGGACTGTTATTGGAATTACAACATCATGCTCCTGAAAGTTATCTATGCAGTTATGGTCATATAGAATCACATTTGTATCGATCACAAAAAGATGTGGTGTTTTCCCGGCATCCTTCAATTTGTACATCCAATCTGTTCCGGTAACTCAGGTTTTCCACCGCTGATAATTGTATATGAACTTCCGAATATAATAACCAGTGATATTCTGGGTCTTGCATTCTTCCGCCGAATTCTGCATTTTACCGGCTCTCTGAAAACCCATATTTGTGAGCCGCTAGCTCAGTTGGTAGAGCATCTGACTTTTAATCAGAGGGTCGGGGGTTCGATTCCCCCGCGGCTCACCATGGGTATTGACGAAATAGGCTTCTGTTACCATTGTTGGTAACTTTCGGCGACCCCATCGTCTAGAGGTTAGGACACTGGCCTTTCACGCCGGCAACACGGGTTCGATCCCCGTTGGGG
>JAUWSQ010000070.1 GCA_030609965.1 Candidatus Fermentibacterota bacterium | reverse complement strand
TCACCGTCCATGTCCGCCGGAAACGCATAATGGCACCCGCCCATGCTTGAATTGATCGTGTGGCTGGTAATTGTCATATCCAGGAATAGCTTACTGGTGACGAGTGACCACTGCGTGTTTGATTGTGTATCAAAGTATACATTCCAGTAATTCACAACTGGACCGGGAACACCCGGTCCTCCTATCCATGAACCCTGATATACGTAGCCTGCCCGGAGGAGTGCTGGAAAGAGTAAAAGGACAAATAAAGAGAGCGATATCCGTGTCAGATGTTTCATTGTCCAGACTCCTCAAGTCTTATCCAGCCAATACGAAAGCCAGCACCTGGGGCCGGGTCTAACATCTTAACATTTGGGGTCAGGCACCAAATCTTAACATTCTTAGCAAAAGGGGTCAGGCACCAAATCATACTGTATTCATAGTGCTTTTGAATCCATATCAATTTGATCTAACCAGCTTATTCTTCTGATGTTGCTGTATTCATGTCTGCAAGTTCAGTTTAGTATAAAGGTGAGATGCTGTCAAGAGGAATAATGTAAAATATTTCTTTTACTTCTATCTACATCATTCGGTGACTTGCAATACTTTGAGAATTAACGATATTCTTTGTTAAGTGCATTTCATGTACTTGGAAGTTATTACTAATGCGTATTTATTAATTGCATAGATAATAGCAATATGATGATTCTTTACAGCAAAGTACTTCACCGAATCTAAAAGATTCTAGGTTTATTAGACTTCTCCAGACCTTCTTTACCGGGAGATGTAATGCTTTTCAACAGCGATAATATTGAAGCAATTCAGCTGAAATCACTGCTGAGGATCACAAGAGCCATCAGCCGTGTCCGTGACCTCCATTCCCTTATCACTCTTCTCGCTTCGGAGACAAGCAAAGTGCTGGATGTGGAGAGATCAACGGTATTCCTTTACAGCAGGAAAACCGATGAACTCTGGTCTTACGTCGCAGAGGGTGAAATGGAGGAGATACGGTTCAACGCCAGTCATGGAATTGCAGGTTCAGTCTTCCGGAGCCAGAAGACGCTTATACTGCACGATGTCGCAAAAGATGACAGATTCAATAAAACCATTGACAAAACAACAGGTTTCATCACAAGGAATATGATAACTGCGCCTATAATAAACCCCTCAGGGGATTGCATAGGCGTATTCCAGGTCATCAATAAATGGGATGACAATTTCACTGATAATGATGCGGAGTTTCTGGAGATAGTATCCTCAGAAACTGCCGTAACCATAGACAATGTCAGGCTTCTTGAAAGCCGCGGACGGATGTTCGACGGCCTTATCAAAGCCCTCACCGTATCCATCGAAGCAAGAGATCCGCTCACTGCCGGGCACAGTTTCGACGTTACTTTCCTGTCCGGTAAGATAGCTGAATACATGGATATAGACAGTGATACAAGTGAAGCTATCTATTACGCAGCCCTCCTGCATGATTACGGCAAGATTGCCGTTCCCGACAGCATACTCAAGAAACCGGGAACACTGTCTGAAGACGAGACCCTGATACTCAGAAAACATGTACAGCACACCAGGATCATCCTCTCTTCAATAGAATTCGAAGGTAAACTGGAGAAGGTTCCTCTGTTCGCCTCCCAGCACCACGAAAGGGTTGATGGAAAAGGATATCCTGATGGCCTCAAGGGTAATGAGATATCGATCGGAGGCAGAATAATTGCCGTAGCAGACGTATTCGAGGCACTTACAGCGAAAAGACATTACCGGGAACCCTATACCATGAAGAAAACACTCAACCTTCTGATCAGTGGAATCGACACTCAATTCGACAGGGAAGCAGTTCTGTCATTGAGGGATTACTTCATTGATATCGGTAAGATTAAGCCGGAGGAAGTGCCTGTTGAGTAACCTGCATCTTTCACCAGGCGGCAAGCTGATGAGAACTCTCAAGGTAGCCCTCATCGGTTCTCTTGTAACAGCATCTTTATGGAGTCTATCAGGGTTTGATTTCTTCGAGAACTTTGAACGCAGCACACTTGATCTTCGTTTCAGGCTGTCTCCAACTCCGAACGACGCGGACAGCAGCATAATTCTTGTACTTCTTGACGGTGGTTCTATGGACGTTCTACCATGGCCCCTGCCGAGACAGATCTATTCTGAAACGCTCAGTATGCTTCAGGGCTGGGGAACCAGAGCGGTGGCATTCGATATTCTTTTTGATGTTCCATCCGTTTATTCGGCTGTTGAGGACAGCGTCTTCGGAAGAGTTGCATCTGTTGGAAGTACCGCATTCGTCATGGCACTGCTTCAGCGAGAGGGATCTGAGATACCAGATAATGCCATCATAGATGTTTCCATCGACTCTGCTGACCTTGATTCTGCCTGGTACTGCACACCACCGACTCAGATGATCGCCAGAGGCGCTGAAATTCTCGGAAGCACCTCCGACAGACAGGATCCTGATGGTGTTTTCAGAAGCGTCCGACTCCTGACTGCAACACCGGAGGGAATTGCCCCCTCCCTGCCCGTTGCGCTTGTCTGGCTTGCCCTTGAGCGTCCGGACATCACCGTAAATAATGATATTTTCACTATGGGCGATATCACATTGCGAACCTCGGGTAACTGCAGGCTTCAGCTTGCATTCCATGGCCCTGCGGGAACTTATACCAGCATCCCCCTCGCAGATCTTACCGCTGCTCTCAACGCACGAGCTACCGGACAGCCCTGCCCTGTTGATACAACGATCTTCAATGAAGCCATCGTTCTTATCGGTTACGCTGCTCCCGCCCTGTACGATCTTAAACCAACACCATATTCACCCCAGTGCCCGGGGGTTGAAGTTCTAGCAACTGCTGTTGATAACATCTTGAATGAAAACTACATAAGAAGATACCCATCATGGGTATCATTGCTAATGGCACTGGTGATTTCCCTTCTCGCAGCATTATTTCTCTCTTCGCTCAACAGGATTCCTCTGGGTGCGCTTCTTGCGGTTCTGCCGACCCTTCTCTTTCTTATAGCTTCTCTTCTGCTTTTCCGCAGCGGTATATGGCTTGAGACCGTATGGCCTGCTACTTCAGGGATTCTGACCATACTTGCCGGGGGTATCTTTCTATTCAGCTCGGAAAACCGTAGAAAGCAGGAAATCAGGAGCGCTTTTTCCCAGTACCTCTCACCTGACGTTGTTGCACAGGTAACGGAGCATCCGGAAACGCTCGTTCTTGGGGGCGATAAGAGAAACATGACCGTCTTCTTCTCCGATATCTGGGGCTTCACAGGTATTTCAGAAAAACTTGCGCCTGAGGATCTTGTATCTCTAATAAATCACTACCTCACAACAATGACCGATATTATTCTGGAAACAGGCGGCACTGTTGATAAATTCGAAGGTGACGCGATAATCGCCTTCTGGGGCGCTCCTTTGCGCCTGGAAGATCATGCTCTCAGGGCATGCTCCGCTGCCCTTCGATGCCATGAAGCCCATACTGAGATGAACCTTATGCTTGTGCAGGAAGGGTACTCGGAGTTATTTACAAGAATAGGTCTTTCAACCGGTGATATGGTTGTAGGCAACATGGGTTCATCAAAACGTTTCGATTACACAGTAATGGGAAGCACAGTTAATCTAGGGGCGAGGCTTGAGGGCGCAAACAAAGTTTACAGCACTTCTATCATGGTACAGGAAGACACTTTCATAAATGCAAAGGACGAATTCATTTTCCGAGAGCTGGATACAATACGTGTCATAGGACAGCAGGAACCAGTCACAATCTACGAGCTCAAATGTCGCCGGAATGAAATAACAGATGAACTGCAAGCCGCACTGCGGGAATACTCGGAAGCCCTGGCCCTCTACAGAAAAGGTGAATTCGTGGATGCGGAGTGTATATTCTCAGGAGCAGGTGATCCGACATCCCTGATAATGGCACAAAGATGTAGAATAATGGCTGAAGAGTACGCTGCTAATTTGGAAAATTGGGATGGGGTTTTCAACCTCTCCTCCAAATGATAGCCAGACGTGCAGGACAGGAGATCTAATATGTCATCAAGCTCTCCGGATATAACTGAGCTGAAGTCTAACAGTAACGAACAAGAACTCATACAGGCTCTTGACTACCAGGATGATCCGGATATTCCCGGAAGGGCTGCAGAAGCTCTTGCCGGCATGGGGAGTATTATGTCTCTGGAACCTCTCTGCCGCCTCATGGAGGATTCAGAACAATCAACTGAATTTCGAATCAGAACGGCTGCGGCCATCGGAGATATCTGTGCCCGGTATCTGAAAGTTCTCAATCTAGTCAACCCTGATTCCCTCTCCGATGATGAACTTCGCAGTCATCTGGAAAAGGAGCGAATACTGTCCTGGGCAGGTTCCCGCCTGAAACTGTCTATGAAAACAGGCCCCGTGGAACTTAGAAAAGCCGCCAGCAGTGCTTACCTTATCCTGCCTCTTCAGGACAATTCTGATATCATGAAAGCCTTTTCGAATAGCAGCACAGTAACGTTTCAGAGTACTTCTGCAGCTACGGATGCTTTTGCACAGCTCCCTGATGAGTCGGATGCTCCACAATATGAACCCCGGGAGAAAGATCAGACCATTGCGATCATACCCGAAGAGAGCAGCAACGATATCAACGAGAAAGCAGTAGATAAAGAAGAAGAAGAAGAAGAAGTAGTAGAAGATAAAGAAGAAGAAATAGTAGTAGAGGATGAAGAAGAAGAAGAAGAAATAGTAGTAGAGGATAAAGAAGAAGAAATAGTAGTAGAGGATGAAGAAGAAGAAATAGTAGTAGAGGATGAAGAAGAAGAAAAAATAGTAGTAGAGGATAAAGAAGAAGAAATAGTAGTTGAGGATAAAGAAGAAGAAGAAGAAGAAGAAGAAGAAGAACAAAAAGAAGAAGTAGTAGTAGAGGATAAAGAAGAAGTACCAGAACCAGTAGTTGAATCAAAAAACGAAGTTCAGGCAGAAGCTCAAAAAAAATCAAACATTGAAGATTCATCGGAGCCGAAACTGGATGAACTTGTAGAGATTGCACCGAATACTTACTTGATCGGAAATAGAGAGGGCTCTCTTCTCGAACGGAACATCTACCTCAGGGTATTCTCTGACGGGGAAAAAACAGTCAATCTGCTGATCGATCCCGGTCCACCTCAGGACCTCCCTGCATTAACCTCGGCACTTTCATCGAAGATCGGAGGACTCGAGAATATCAATGTGATGTTCCTCAACCACCAGGACCCCGATATAGCGTACAATGCGGGACACGTGCAGAAACTCAATCCCGACTGCGTTGTCCTCTGTTCTGAAGATTCCTGGAGGCTGGTGAAGTTCTACGGTCTCAATCCGATGAAATATAAGGCGATTGAGCAGCTCAAAGACCTTACTCTCGAAATGGACACCGGTCACCGCCTCCGATTCGTACCCTCACCATACTGTCACTTCCGCGGGGCCGTAATGCTGTATGATGAGGAGACCGGGGTCATTTTTACCGGAGACTTCCTTGGAGGTCTTTCCTTCAAGCCGGACCTCTTCGCCTCGGAGGATTCATGGGACGGCATATCAACCTTCCATCAGATCTACATGCCCTGCCGGGCTGCAATTCGAAATGCAGTGAATAACATCCGGAATCTGGACCCTCAGCCGGAAATCATAGCACCGCAGCATGGCAGCATAATATCCGGCGGTCTCATTGATGACTTCCTCAGTCAGATTGAAAATCTGGAGGTCGGGATAGACCTTTTCCTGAAGGAGCACTCCAAGGAAAACTACATAGAAGTCATGAACGAACTTCTATTGGAATTCGGTAGAATTACGGGTCCAGCGATCAAGACCGAGGTCCTCAACGGTATCCTTTCAGATTCCTCGTTCCCCAGCGTAATATCTTTGGGAGCTAACGGTATTCACGATATCAAGGTCGATCCTTACTTTGCACTTGGACTTTTATTGAGTGAACTTCGATCCAAAACACCTCCAGAGATATGGAAGACGGCAGAGATCAGTGTCCTCAAGGTTCTGACCAGGCGGAAAATCACCATTCCCGACTGCATGCTGCTCAAGGCCGGCGATGAGATGGCTTCCTTTCAGTAGATAGGTTTAAACCCGTAAATTCTGAAGAATCTATATAACGATCACCATATTACAGTGATCCCCGCTCCCCCGACAGTGTTCGTATAATCCTTTTCGATATTACTTGAAAATGTTACATATTCCCCTGACAGATTCGCAGTAAGAAAATCGCAGATCGGAAATCCGCCGTTCAGAACTGCTCCTATCTTCCTCTCATCATCTCCCGTGGTAATGTAACCACCAAGAGTCATCGAGAGGGAATGGGATGGGTACCATGTGCCTCTCAAATCGCCCGTATAAGTCCATTCCGAATAACTTCCTGTTCTTGTTCGCCTTGTGGAAATGCAGGCGGTCAGCACAAGCGGAAAGTCCAGAGTAACCGTTTCTCTCAGTACCGCACTCATAGAGCTGTAATCACTGCTTCCTGTTCCAGCTGAGTTATCATAAACACTGACAGCCGCTGCAGAATTTACATCCAGACCTGCAATATTTCTCCTGTAATTCGCGGAAACCGATATCATGGATGTCTCAAATCTGGTTAGTGTGCTATCCTGCAAGTCGGTATAGGATGGAGAGTAGCTGATGTAAATCCTTGGAAAATTCCTGAAGGAGAATCCGATCCGTGCGCCGTAAACATTAGCTGTACTGGTTAAGGATTTTGTATTCAGAAGATTATCCGATTCCCACCTGTACCACAATCCGGCAGACATCTGCCTGTCAATAAAATACTTATCGGCCCTGGTTTCAATTGATATTTCGTCATCTCTGATGTACTGCGCTCCCATGCTTTCAAAACCGGGTTCAACACGTCTGAATGATGCTGATAGCATATTATCCGAAAATCTTACCGAGGAATAGAGGTCAAGTGCCCAGCCGAAGGCCGAACTGATGTTAGCCCCAGAGAAATCCAGCAGCCATTGCGGAATATCATCAGAATCCAGTCCAGGACTCCTGATATCCCTTGTGAACATTGATCCCGCTATTTCCCCCTCAATACGGAATCCTCCATCAAACATGACTGATCCGTAATCAAGGGATGCTACATAGTTCTCCGATGGGGTAATCCTGAAAGTGCTGTCTTCAGTTATCGAGCCGTTCACATCCTTACCGTACATCATGTTCAGGTGCAGATGGCTGCCGTATGGGGATCCCAGTCCAGTCTGTATTGCGTACAGGTTTCGTTCATACTCCCCCGGGTTATCACCGTCTGGCTCAACTCCACGCCTGTTTCTGCCTCCGGCGGCTGCGAAATAGAATCCACCGGGATTAAGTGCTACATTCGCTCCTGATATGTATGCAGCATTCAGTGTGAGATTTGTGAAGTAAGGATTGAAAGCTCCAATTCCGATAGATGATATCCATGACAGAACCGATCCTTCGCGGGAAGATGCAGAAGGATGTGATGAGATATAAATTCTGTTCATATTCTGCCTTTGCATACTCTCCTCGGACGATACGAATACACTTGCTACAACGGGGATACCGTGGATTCTGAGAACCGGATTGAATCTCCAGCGCCAGAACTGGTTCGGTAATTCCGACCATGCGTTATCCTGGGTGGAATACTGGCTGAAGAAAGAAGTGCTTCCGGATAGTTCAATATCAGCTGCAGTTAGTGAAGCAACAATCAGTATCAGCAGTACAGCCGGTAATTTCACTGATCTGCTTCCACAGCATCGATGAAACCGTTATTGAAAGAGTTTCTGCAGAATTGCGGCCACCCATCGGTCATCGGGCCTGCGCCCGATCCCTCCACAGCGTATATCCTGTGATCATCGCTTCCGAAATAGACAGTTCCATCAATACCAATAACCGGACTGGAACGGACAGTACCCAGCGTCTGGAATTTCCAGAGGCTGAATCCCGAGGGTGAGAAAGAGTGAAGACAGCCATTGTCAGCACCGAAGAACATCGAGCCTGTAACAGTCAGAGCCGGAGTCGATGTTATTACAGCTCCTGCGGGTATCACTCCGATTCTTCCGCCGGTTTCTCCCTCCAGAGCATACACATTCCCGCTCCCGGTGCCTGCCCACACAGTGCCGTCCGAGGATACAACCGGTCCCGCATACAAATGAGAAGGGAGTACAGTATTCCATAATACTGCTCCATCGCGGCTGAAACAGAATACTTTCCTGCCTGCGGCAGCGTATACGCAATCCCCTGCTATCACGGGTCCACCGGTGAAATCATCGTCCGCCCTGTAAGACCATAACTCGACAAGCCCATCTTCTTTATCTTCCACCGCAAGACACATGTCATCGCAGGTGAAATAGATTCTTCCAGTGGAGTCCGCAGAAGAAGGGAGATAAATACAGTCACCTGTCCTGAGAGTGTCAATGACATCTCCGTTAACTCCATCTATCGAATAAAATATTCCCTCTATGGAACCAGCATAGAGCCTTCCGGAAGGAAGAATTACAGGACACGCATCAACCGGACCCGTCATACCGTTGTGCCACAGAAGAAAACCTGAAGGATCAACGCAGCAGATTCCAAAATCACCCGCAGCAAATATCCTTCCATCTGGACCTATTGCAGTCGAGTATACCCCTCCCCCTGCATGATACCTCCATAATTCGCTTCCACCCTGATCCAGAGAATAGATGAAACCGTCAAGGCTGCCGCAGATGATGCTGCCGTCCATTGCAATGGCGGGACTGCAAACGACCCTGTCACCGGTTTCAAAGCTCCAGACCTCTGAACCCTCTTCAAAGGTTGCGCTGATACTGGCAGAGGAGAATGTCCAGACTTCACTCCTCCCTACAGAATTACCCAGATAGAACCCTTCAACCTGCCATGCATATCTGTGTCCATCTTCAAAACAGTTGGCGTATACCGGGTATATGATCTCCTCAATTACAATATCTTCAGCTGTGAACCATGCTGGATTTGCCGAGATTGCGCTTTCGGGAGACTGTCCGGTAAGTATTTCGACTATTCTTATTTTGTAATCAACGGTTCCGGGCGGCAGAGATGGGAACCAGGTGAAAAGAGGCAGAGGTTCGGTTATCTCACTATTATCTATAGGGTACAGGAGTTCCGGAGCTGTATGGTTCTCAACTTCCTGGGTAATACCACCCTGTCCGATAAGACCTCCCCCCTCTTCATATACATAGAATGTAACTATATAGGTACCGTCAGGAAATTCTCCCATTCGGTTCACACTTGCTTCAAATTCGCTGTTGTAGAACTCTGTATTAATAGGTGACAGTTCAACGGAACTTATGTTCAGTATCCCTGGAGGCAGCAGAAATACCCCTGTGGTTGCATCCATAAGCAAGCCCGCACCGATTATTTCAACAGTTATAAACATATATACAGAGAACACTTCAGGCGAATTATTGTAAAGCCGAACCCTCCACAGATCCTCTACGTACATCTGGCCAGGCGGCGGAGAGATCAATTCCACTTCCACAGGCAGCTGCTGCGGAGGCTGGGTATAGTCCGGCGCGGCAGCTTGCGGGAATGGCAACGCAACTCTGTCAACCAGTATCAGAACTGATAATACCAATGATAACATCCTTGACCCCCATTAATTATATATATCTATATAGTTGGTTCGTCCATTGCCGTTACCTGCTTATCTTACATTGCGGCCCGAAGCTCTGGACAATAAATTGCACAGTGCTAACAATCTATGCTGAAATGGAGGTTTACAATGAGATTTCTGCTAATTCTGATGCTTCTATCAATGTCCCTTGCAATGTCCGAGGATGCTGAACCCCAGGTTGGAGATGAGGTTGCTATCTCAGTCCAGAACCAGTCGATCTACCCTATGCCGGCATTCTACGCATCACCTGTGGAACCGGTAAGCTACGGCACACTTGCTTCAATAGATCAAATAGATGGAGAATGGTTTAAAATCACTACTTCACTCGGGAAAGCTGGTTGGATACATCGCACTTCCGTTACAGGAGCCATCCAGACTACTTCTGGAGGCACGTCAACATCCGGCAGTGTAACTTCAGACGAGATAATGCTGGCCGGACGTGGATTCAGCCGGGATATTGAAGAGACCTATGCGGGAGAACACCCCGAATTGAATTTCTCTATCGTGAACAATATGGAAACATCCTGGACAGTATCACCACAGCAGCTCTACCAGTTCCTTGTCGAAGGAAATCTGATCGAAGGTACCGCAGACACAACTCCACCTGAGACGGGTCCGACTGGAAGGGGGACAAGAGGATGACATTTCTGAGTATTTTCATTTCAACGCTTATGGCTTTCGGACTGGGAGATATTGTAGACGTTCTTGAAAGCGATGAAGTTGAAAGCGCCCTTAATGTAGCGGAGTCGTTCCATCATGCTAGCAGAGAAATATCCGAAGTCGAGGAGTATTACGTCGGAAGATCCGTCGCAGCAACTGTTCTGAACATGTACACGCCGCTTGAAGATCCTGCGATGCAGCAATACGTCAATCTTATAGGTCAGGCAGTCGCAACCAGTTCCCCTAAGCCTACACTCTTCGGAGGCTACCATTTCCTTGTGGTGAACAGCAGCGATATCAACGCGATCGCCTGCCCGGGAGGACTTATCCTTATCAGCAGCGGGTTGATCGATATAACATCCAACGAGGACGAGCTTGCCGCCATCCTTGCCCATGAAGTGGCACATGTCACTCTGCAGCATGGAATATCATCCATAGACCAGGCCAGATGGACTGAATTCGGTTCATTGGTTGCCGAGGAATCCACAGAAAGATGGGGCAGCAGTGAGCTGCAGAGTGCGGCGAACAACTACGGTGACATCGTAGAGGATGTAGTTTCCAACATCATTACCAAAGGATACAGCCGTGAGAGCGAGTACCAGGCGGACAGTCTGGCTGCAGTTATATGCGCCTCTGCAGGATACGATCCCCGTGCCATGTCTTCCGTCCTTCAGAGCATGAGCTCGATCGATTCCAGATCAGGCCCCGGTTTCTGGCAGACCCATCCATCACCCGAAGACAGACTTGCATCGATAAATACTGTAATATCTACGCTGCCGCAGATAGAGATCGATCCTGTTCGTACAGCCAGATTCAACGAGTACATTTCAGGTTCTGTATCGGTTCCGGGCTCGACGGGAACCGGGGGAAGAGGCTCTGGAAGTACCGGCGGCACAAGCACCCCAACTACACCAGGTACAAGGGGTTGATACCGTAGAATGTTAAAATACAACCGATTCCTGCCTGCGTGGTACATAATGATGCTCTCTATTACTATGGTTTCATGCACCGGAATCGACGATTCCGGTTCAAACCCTTACCCGATGATACCCGAAACACTTTATGTCAATGTAATCGGCACCCTTCCCCATGACACTTCAGCTTACACTCAGGGGTTTGAGGTACATGAAGGTATCCTCTGGGAATCAACAGGTCTCCGAGGCTTTTCAACTCTAAGAAAACTCAATCTTTCCAACGGTTCCATCTTAGAAACCTACCCCCTTCCCGACACCCTGTTCGGCGAAGGTTTAACCATATTGAATGAGAAGATTTATCAACTCACATGGACCTCCGGGCTTGTACTTGAATGGGATCTCCTGAATCCGGTATTTCATGTATCAGATACATTAGATACTGATGGCTGGGGTATCTGTTCTGTAAACAGCAGCACTGTCGTTACCAGCGATGGCAGTTCTACACTCAGTTTCAGGGATGTAACAAGTTTTGATACACTCTGGACCATCACCGTGAATATTGACGGCGAACCAGTTAACCTGCTGAATGAACTTGAATATGCCGAGGGCAGTATCTACGCCAACAGGTACTACTCGGATAATATTTACAGGATAGACCCTGAAACGGGAAATGTCACAGCGC
>JAUWSQ010000075.1 GCA_030609965.1 Candidatus Fermentibacterota bacterium | reverse complement strand
CAGAAACAGCAGAATATCAGATTGACTGGAAACCAGAGGTGATTTATAATGATTTGCAAGCAAAGAATGGAATAACTCAATCCGGAGAAGGTCGGAATATGAAACTTCAGGCAAAAGCACTTACAATACTCCTGCTCTTCCTGTGTTTTATATCTTTTGGTGTCATAAGAGTGGCAAGCATATGGAATTATGATGCGGAATCCCTGACCATGTATTTTGAGGATGATGCCTACTATTACCTTACTATCGCGCGAAATGTGGTGAATGAGCACAAACTTACATTTGACGGTAGTACTGCAACCAACGGCTTTCATCCTTTATGGCTTGTATCTGTTCTTCCGGCCTACGCTCTTTCAGAAGACAATATCTCAGCAATGAGAATTGTTGGAAGTATATCAGTCATCCTGATGGTAATAGCTGGCCTAATGGCACTAAATTTCATTAGAAAACGATATACGATATTTATCACAATTACCTGCGCGCTAATACTTCTCAGGTATGTGCGGGATTTTGGTGCCATGTCCATGGAGACGAGTATTCTTCTGCCTCTTTGTATCGCGGCACTATCATTGCTGGACAAACTCAACCGAACAGAAGGATATGGGCGCTATCTGCTAATTGGAGTGCTTCTGTCACTGATTATGCTGGCCCGACTGGATGCGGTTATGCTTTGCATACTGATGGTCATTGCAATCATGGTGAAAGTGAAAGCAAATTCTTCTGTAAGGATCGGTAAGTCATTAATACTAACTGTTGGTCCTCCCATTTTTGTGGGAATATCCTATCTGATTACAAATCTCGTCTTGTTCAATACAATGATGTCCGTATCAGGTTCCGTGAAAAGTGCTCTCTTCTCTTTCAACCGGTTATTTGCCAGTCAACTCTTCCTTCTTTCAGACCCGTTAGGAGTGCGCAGTCCATGGGGTCTATATCTCTTTTTTCTGATTATTGTAATTGTAGGAGGATTCGTTAGAGCATATATATACTTGCATGATAATGATAAACACTGCAATTTGTGGAAATCCTCTTCTGCATTTTCAGTAAGCATATTCTTAATACTTTTTGTCCTGGTCTATCTGTTTTTCTCCAACTGGAGGTTATGGTCCTGGTATTCTTACCCGGCAGTACTATTTACAGTGTTCTGCCTTCCTCAAGTTTTGAAATGGACAGGGCATCGGATTAAGGAATCCTTCAAGCTGCCCTCCAGGATCTTCCTGAAGAATGACAGATTGGCGCTTCTTGCAGGCATCGGCCTGATGGTTTGTTCAGTAGTCTGGGGACTCAATTATCGAAAGGATGTTTCAGGGGACTTCAGGTGCCTGAACAGGCGAATTGCTCTTCAACTTAACAGGGAAATGAACTCCGATGCCATTATTGCTATGGGTGACAGATCCGGGAGTTTTGCATATTTCTTTAATGGACATGTTCTCCAGATCGAGGGTCTCGCAGGCAGCAGAGAACTGGTGGATTCGATTGAAGCAGGCAGTCTTGAGAACTATTTAAATAATTTTAATGTTGATTACATTCTTACTTACACGGGTCCTGTGGGAGTTTCAGATTATGGTGAATGGGGGCTGCTGGTGCCGGATCAGGCACAAAGCTCCCAGGAACCAAATACATTGTATGTGCACTCAGATAATGAACTCAACAGATGGAATAACGAAACGAATACTATCATTATATGGGAGTGGTAGTTTAAGCGGGAGGACCGAGCCCTCCCGCATGCTGCCTTTGTCAGTGAGGCAGTTTTACCTCAGGACCATTACCCTTGCGGTAGATACTTCGCTGCCCTGCGCAAGACGCAGGAAGTACATACCGGGAGTGAGGTCACTGGCGTTCCAGTTGAGCACCTGAGATCCGTTGAGTTCTCCCTGGTACGGAGTTGCAACGAGTCGACCCGTGAGGTCGAAGACGTTGAGTTCCGCAGGGCCGTTACCATTAAGGGTAACAACTGCAGCGGACCTTACCGGATTGCTGACCAGAATACTGGTATTATTAGGTACTGAGCTACCGTGCTGCTCTTCTATTCCGGTAACTCCCCAGATGGCCATCTGGACCGAGGGGTCTCCCATGAGGTTGTAACCCTCATAGTAATACTTCGTACTTCCACCGCCGCTGTAAGCAATGAACACGGCCATTTTTCCGCCGTTAAGGAAGCCCATGGGCCAATTAATGCCCTGTCCGAGGAAGTAGTCGTATTCACCTATTTCCTGAATATCATCCTCATCCCAGAAGGTGTTTGGCACCGAGCCCCAGAACCAGAGGCCGCCTCTACCGGGTGTTCTTGTCCAGGTTTCGGCCCAGCAAGTGCCGACAGCAAAGTTACCGGTCACGCATGCGTGGGAAAGAACACCGGGGAGCATGGTTCCGTTTGTAAGCGTATTGAAACTGCTCTGTCCAAAAGACATATCCCCCCAGCTTGTAGTGCTGCCGTGCCCGGAGAAGGTGAGCATTGAAATGCCGCCGTTGATGGAGGTAACGGCCTGCGAGGCTGTTCCGCCGGAAGCGGGGTATATCTTGTCATAAGTATATCCCAAGGGTACAAGATATGTATCAATGCAGTAGTTGTGCGTTCCTTCAGAGACACTGGAATGGTCATTGCTTGCTATCCAGCAGGTATTCTGTACCCATGGTGTTGCGCCGTTTACATTCTGCTCGTAATCAATAACCCTGTCTGCCATCAATACCGTCTGGCCAACGGTTGTTACGGAAAATCTGCCTATGAATGCATCCGGTATGAAACCGCCATCAGGAAGTGTTACGTAGTAAAGGTCGGTTACACCGCTGTATGTAGTGGCCGCATTACCGGGAAGGTATCCTGTATCACCCACAAGGAGTACGTACTGGGGAGGATCAGGCCAGTTCTCGATAGCATCAAGAACGTAATCTTCGATATCCGAGGCCGAAGATCCGGTTACGCTGAGGTCGACCATGGTTACGTCGAAACCAAGGCTTTCCTTCCAGGTTACGAAAGCATCCATACCGGTGGTAACGAAGTCAGAATGACCGATTATGAGGTAAGGAGCCGGAGGAGTGTCGCATCCGCCTTCGAATGTACCGTAGTTGATTGCCATGGAGGAAAGCATTCTCTCGAATGGTGGAGCGAAATACCTGTTCGCGTTTGCGTAGGTTGCGGAAAGATCGCCGCCTTCGAATGAGAGAGAGATGGTGGCTTCTGCAAGAAGTTCACAGGTGTTGGTCGAAGGATTCCAGCGCAGAGGAAGAACTTCAACGAGAGCCAGGTTGCGACCGCGCATCTGACCCGCGTAAATGACCCTTACCCATTGCTCGGGATAAGTCGTGCCGGAAGAGTAAACTTCATCATTGAATTCCATGATGAAAGCATCGCGGGATTCACTTTTAGTGGCGGACTGAATGCCCGGATTAATTGGCCACTGCGGGCCGCTGATATTCTGAACGGTTTCATCCGTTATTGTAACTTCAACAGCCGCGTCAACAGGGATCTCCAGCCAGGCGCGGTATACCGGCATCCTGGGATAAGAGAAATCACTGACATTTTCAGTGCCTTCAATTGCTGCAACGGAATAGTTATTTCCCCTGATAGCCAGGGTTCTGAAGACAGGCTGTGGCGCCGAAAGGTCGAAAACAATACCGTCTGCCGATGATTCCAGAGTTGTAAGACCGGATGCAAGGGCTGCTCCGGAAACAAGAAGCATTATGCAGAAAAGGGATTTCATGCATTTTCCTTTCATTGATGAGTGTATAATATTATAAATGTAGTTCTCTTTGATAATGCTGCATTTATGAAACAATAGAATACAAAATCTGGTTCCCAGCGTAAAGGGTTCGGTATCATGCTTTTTCATAAGCGTTTATTACTTGTTCTTGTGTTATTATCCGCTGCATACGCAAGCGGCAATGACGGGATATCTCTGGTTCTGTCAGGCGGCGGCGCTCGTGGTTTTGCCCATGTTGGGGTGTTGCTTGCCCTTGATGAGGAGAACGTATGCATCCGCAGTGTAACCGGGACGAGCATAGGCTCACTGGTAGGAGGATTGTACTCCTGCGGCTATTCTCCCGCTTACATTGATTCACTGGTCAGAAGTACCGACTGGAGCTGGCTGTTCTCTTCCAGCCCGGACAGCAGACTAACGATGCTTCCTCTTCGATTGTCAAATTCTCATGACATTCTCAGGCTGCAGGTTAAGGGTTTTTCTCCACTCCTGCCAACCAGCGCGATTTCAACCCAGAGAGTTGGATCCCTCCTGTCGTCACTTACCAGTCCTGTTCAGGTTGAGACCGGGCTGCAATTCGATTCTCTGTCCGTGCCTCTGAGACTCGTGGCCTATGATCTTGTAAGTTATGAAAGGATAGTGCATTCCTCTGGCAACCTCTCACAGTGCCAGCTGAGTTCAATGGCAGTTCCGGCGGTGTTCCCGGCGGTAAGAATGGGGAATATGCTGCTGGTTGACGGGGGCGTAGGTGATAACTTGCCGGTTGATGTTGCCCTGGAGACGTGGGATTATCCCGTGCTTGCCGTGGATATTTCTTCGGGATCACCGGATATCCCAGAAATCCCGACCATGGTACAGGTTGGCAGCCTGACCTACAGCGCGCTGTCAGCACGGGTTAACAATATCTACAGCGCACAGCCGGACTTCTATTTCAGACCGGATCTGCATGATGCGAAAAGCTACAATTTTACAGGTGAAGCTGCTGACAGCCTGATAGAACTGGCATACACCCAAATGCTTCAGTATCTGCGGGAACATCCCGAGATACCCAGGAATGAAAGCCGTTCTTCATCGACAGGCAGTGATGAATACCCGGTCAGACTCATAGAAGGAATTGAATACAGAGGGCTGATGAGCGTATCAGAAGGTGCTGTCCTTGACTGGATGATACTCTCTGCAGGGGATAGAGCAACTGCCGCGAATCTGCGGGATGCTGCCGAAAAACTCTATGCTTCTGGTTTGTTTGACAGAGTGGATTATTTCCTTGAGCCTTCTCCCGATTCCGGATTTGTAAACATCGTCTATACTGTAGTGGAGCGGGAACCCTCGTCGGTGGGAATTGGCATGACCTACAACAACCAGTTCGGGCTGGATGGAAGAATTACTTACAGGCACATGAATTTCCTTAACGCGGGTGATCACCTGATAATGAATGCCGGAGGCGGAGACAGGTACATATATACTGAATTGCGGCTGCTTGACCTGTCATCCGGCAGGAGAAAGTGGTTCGCGGATTACTCTCTGACCGGATATCAGATGAAGATTGAAGCCTTCGAAAAAGACGGCAGCTCGACCTACAGGGTTGAGACTGCGGGTTTTGGGGACATTGCCAGGGGATTCTCCTCAGGCTGGTCGGGGCTTAACGAAATGGGGATTTCGGGAATGGTTCACAGGTACGGGTCCGATGAATTCCAGGGATTTACTTCGATATTCCTGAGCCACCTCACCAAAACCATGGACAATCCGGTATGTCCGGAGAGGGGTGTAAGATTCGAAACAAGAGTTGCGTGGGCCCCTCTTATGACGCATAAGCACCTGAGCCTGGATTATGATTTTGAAGGCGCGTTTCCTTTCCTCAGAAAGGGGACAATGGTTCTGAATATCTGGGGACAGCTGCTTGCGGGAACCACCTGGGACTGGCAGGAATGCAGGCTTTCAGCATCAAGGTTTATCCCCGGGATGCCATACTATTCTCTTCCATCAAGGCAGAGGATCGCGGGTCTTGCAAGATTCCGGAGAAAGCTGAACGGGCCTTTCTTTCTTTCAGTTGAGGCCGGTGCGGTGTGCGACTGGGAATCACCCCTCGAAATCGAAGACAGCGGATGGACCTGGGGGGCCGGGCTTGCAGCCGGGCTGGATACACCTATGGGTCCAGCATCGGTCAGCTGGGGGTGGTCTTCTGCGTTCCACAGCAGATGGACGGTATCGGTGGGATCTGCATCAACTTATGGACCGGGGAGGTAGAATTTGGCACTTATCAGACAAGCCGGTTCCATAAGGGCCGAGCGTGAATCCAGACATGGTTACCGGAATGTGATTTCAAGAATACTGGCAGGGTCAGCCCATGGCTGCGCCGGTCTTACCGTCAGATTACTTACTATCAAGCCGGATGGAAAGCTGCCGCGGACGGAGTTCGACTTCCAGCGCGTTGTGACAGTCCTTCAGGGAGAACTTCTTTTCATGGACGGTGACGGATCGACGCATATGGTCGGCGAAGGAGATGTCATCATTATCCGCCCCTATGAGAGACATCATTTCCAGAACGACTCGTCCTCCCTGGCCCGAATTATCATCTCCGAGACTCGGGGCCGGGCGTAACTACTGGTCACTTGCAAAAGAGTGTATACAAGAATAATATAGTGTATATACTATAATTATTATAGATATCATGGATATATCTGCTATACTCTTGACAAATCCGTTTATGTGAATATCTACATGAAAGTATTCATCAAGAACAATAAGCCTTATCGTCAGTGAGATTGAAGAACTGCGAGTATGGCTTCTGTATATAAACGGGAAGGAAGAAATGAAACTTGTAGCGGCAGTCGCGTTGATAGTCCTTTTTGTAAGCTGCGGAGGAGAAGAATCGATCGGTGAAGTTACAGATGAGGCCACTCCCGTAGTTCCCACAATCTATCTTGTACCCGTTGATTCTATTGGCGTTGAAATGGGTGATTCCATGTACGTTATGGGAGCAATTGAAGGGCTTGCATACGGACCAGACGGCAATATTGCAGTGCTCGATTGCGCTTTTGCGTGCGTTCGAATTTATTCTCCGGAGGGCGAGTACCTGCGGCAGATTGGAAGAAGGGGCAACGGACCGGGGGAGCTTCAGAGCATCGCATTCCTGGGAATTTCAGAAGATGGTCATATCTATCTGACTGGTGACGGCGGTGAAATTCTCGGAGTGCACCAGTTCGACTACTATACAGGCGAATGGCTCGGTTCAATGCCCTCATTGGGAACTCCTGCCACCTGTATTGAAGGTGCCGAAAACAGTTTCTACGTCAGGAAGGATATCACTTTTGATACATCCTCCGGAGAGCCGCAGTTATTGATAGATATTGCGAAGTATGGCTTAGATGGTGATGAACCCGTGATAACTTATGTAGAAGATACAGCACCATTCGACCCTGCTGATATGGCCACAATGGTCGAACTTGTATGGTACGGTTACGATGTTGCTGCCGATTTCTCGGGGAATACATACATAGCGCCCAGGTCCACCGAGGAAGCAGTGGTTATTGTCTACGGTTCCGATGGCGAGGAAACCGGGCGGATCGAGCTTGATCTTGAGCCTGTACTGAGGACTGATGAAGAACTAGAGATGGAGAGGCTGATCCTGACAGCTAAAATGTCAGCTATGGGGAACGATCAGATGCCTCCCCTTGAGCCCGAACCGTACAAACCGTTGATCAGGGGTCTTGAAATCGATGGAGAGGGAAATATCTGGGTCCAGCACGGCGGACCGAACGTGCCGACATTCAGCGTGTATGACAGCTCGGGTGTCTTGATGTACTTCGCCGAAGTGGCCGGAGATCATCCGGACGGCAATTCATGGAGATTTTACATTGACGGCAACGGAATCCTCGCTTATGCGGAGGATCCCGCCCACGGTTTCCAGAAAGTTTATATGCTGGAAATGAGTCAGTAGCCGCTTCTCATAAGGTCTGATGCCGTCTGTACTGCACCGTACGCATTACCGGCGTACCCGTCCGCTCCTATTGAATGTGCGTATTCCTCTGTCAGTACAGCTCCGCCAACCATTATCCGGGCGGAGAGTCCTCGGGATCTTGCAAGAGAAATTACTTTCTCCATCTCTGGGGCTGTTGTGCTCATAAGTGCTGACAGAGCAATTATGTGGGCATTTGTTTCCGCAGCCTTCACTACGATTTCGTCGGCATGTACGTCCTTACCGAGATCGAGAACTTCAAATCCGGCGTTTCGGAGAAAGAGGGCAACAAGATTCTTGCCGATATCATGAATATCACCTCTCACCGATGCGAGAACGATCCTGCCTTTGCATGAGGATACTTTCTCCTTTTCAAGGTAAGGTTTGAGAAGTTTCGTGAGGACTTCAGAAGCCGCTGCTGAAGCTATAAGATGAGGCAGAAACAGTTTCCTGCGATTGTACAGGTCTCCAACTTTCTCCATTGCTGGCTGCAGGCCCTCTTCCAGTATCTCCCTTGCAGTCCTGCCGCTCTCAAGCAGCTCTCGACCGGTTGCTTCGGTCTGTCGGCGATCTCCGATGATGATGCTCTTTATAAGAATTCCCATATAATCCGGGGATATTCCCTGAGGGTCCAGCTCTGGAAGCCTTCTCTCGACCGGCTCGATGTTTCCAAGGAGAATCTGGATATTTCTGTGCATTTCCAGCACTTTGGAATCAAGAACATCAACTATGGCCATATCCAGTTCGAAGGATCCAAGCGATGCCAGAAGGGCTGCGTTAAGGGTGCTTCTGTCAGGCAGGCCGAAGGAGATGTTCGATATTCCCGCTATCGTTAACAATCCTCTCTGTCTGAACAATCTCAGTGTGTCCAGGATTAATCTGCTGTCAGCGCCGGTGCCGAGAGGTTTCACAATTGGATCAGCGATTATCCTGCTCTCCTGCAATCCGTAACCCTTCAGAATTGCGATTCCCTTTTCCAGCTTTTCCAGTCTTTCTTCGGCGGTTCTGCCAGGTCCATCCTCATCAATGGGCAGCAATACAGTGTAGCCACCATGACGGAGAAGAGTATTCACTCTCTTACCGATGTATTGTTCGGTAGCAATCAGGGAGTTCAGAATACCGATTCCTCCCATTTCTGAAAAGGCGGTTTCGATATTATCCGGGTCTGCAAGGTCGACGGAAAGCGGCAAACCGATAGAAAGTCTGCTGAAGATCTCATGAACAAAACCATCGGGAAGGAGCCTTTCAAGACCAAGATTAATATCAATAATATCTGCCCTTCCCTGAGCCTTGGCCAGGGAAATAACGGAGAAAAAATCTCCTTCTGAAAATGAACTCTGCAGGTTCTTTTTTCCGGTAGGGTTGATGGATTCGCCAATCGTAAGCATCCTGTCGCCAATAGTGACCATTCTGTCTACAGATGTCAGAAGTTGGAGTGTTTCGGGGTGCGATTCAGCTACCGGACGATAGCCAATAGTAGTAACATACTCCCGAACATGAGCAGGACTGCTGCCACAGCAGCCGCCGATTATGGCGGCTCCGCTCCGCGCAAAATCCTCGAGCCAGCCAGCAAATCT
>JAUWSQ010000024.1 GCA_030609965.1 Candidatus Fermentibacterota bacterium | reverse complement strand
TCAGTGAGTGGGCAAGATATGTTCTTGCATCACCGGTAAATATTGCTCTCACCGAATCACCGGCAATTTTAAACATCCCCGTAAGTCCGCTGAATACTTTTCCGGCATGAATTCTCGGAAGAAAGGCAAGAGCTCTTCTGTAGGGTTTGAAGAAATTGCCTGCGTAATGAACTTCTTCGGCAGAGGGAGGCAGCTCACCGGCGAAGCCGATATCAAGCTGTCCCACGTGCTTCGGTCTTTTGCCTGAAAGCCAGTAGAAGACGAACGCGAAACCGAAAAGACCCATGACCATCATGCCCACCGCCCAGGCATTCCAGCTTCCCAGAGGTGTCGTGACAAGGGTTCCGTTGATGACTGGAGCAGCACCCTCAAGCCCCGGGAGAGATTCTATTGCAGGTACGATATGCTGAAGAAACAATGTCGGCCTGAAACTGAAGAGCATCAGCGCTGCTGTGAGAATTCCCTGCGGAATGAGCAGGGTAAGAGGGGCTTCCTTTATTCGGGCATTTACAGTGGAAAGCTGGCCGAGGAATACCGCATGAAGCAGCCTGAATGCGTAAAGAAATGCCACAACAGAAGCGAACATCGCAATAAGCGCAATGGGAAGCCAGCCGGCTTCGATAAGCCCGTTGTAGAGAAACCATTTGCCGCCGAATCCCGCAAGCGGAGGTACACCTGCGAATGCGATGACTGAAATAAGGGTGAAAGTGAACGTAAGCGGCATCCTTCTGATAAGCCCGCCAAGTCTGTTGTAATCTGACGTACCTGCTCTCCAGATCACGCCTGCAGCACCAAGAAACAAAACCGTCTTGAACAGGAAATGGTGGAAAGTGTGATAGATAGCCGCTGTCCATCCGAGTACACTTGCAAGCCCCAGTCCGATAAGGATATAACCCATCTGTGATACACTGGCATAGGCAAGCACTTTCTTGTAATCCGAAGAGAGTGCTGCCATAACCGCCATGGACAGCGCTGTGAGCACACCTGCCCATGCAATAATTGAACCGGTTGGCATCGTAACGGCTCCGGTTCCAAGCGCCGTAACGACAAGAAGAAACACCGCTGCTTTGGACGATGTCCCCGCCAGAAAGGCAGACATTGTTGCAGGTGCGTCCGAGTAGGCGCGGACACTCCAGAGATGAGCCCCCATCTGTCCAAGCTTGAACAGGGCAGCTATGGTCACGAGAACAGCAGGTATGCCCGGGGCGATGAACATTGTACCGGAGAGGACGATTGATGCCAGAAGGAGCAAACCGGACGCGGTTGCGAATACAGCGAACCAGAATGTGCCGTTGGCGGCCTTTCTGCCTCTGCTGACAGCTACAACAGCTGCAAAAGCGGATACCTCCCAGAGGATATAAAAAGTTATTCCATTTCCCGCCAGTGGAAGGAATGTCAGGCTGATTCCGGAAAGCAGCATCCAGAACCAGTAGCTGCGCTCTCCCTTGATCCTGTTCCATGCTCCGGGAAGAGTCAGAAGCGTTCCGGCACCGAATACTGCCATGAAAAGTATTTTTAGAGTTGCTGAACTTAAAAGGGAACCTGAAAAACTGAGGCTTCTCCAGAAACCTGCTGTGAGCCAGACCGCGCCCCCAACCATCAGAAGTGATGTTATGACCGGAACCAGTCTTCCTCTCTTATTCAGCCGAACAAGTCTTTTTGACCAGAGGCGCAGGAGATAGACGGCCTCGAAAAACAGGCCGGTTACTACTGCGGCCAGCATAAGGGGGGAAATTCCTGCGAGGATAGAAAGAAGCTTGAACTTCGCCCAGAAAATCGGAAGGGGTGGTATGCCTGCAATCACCAGAACAGAAAGAAGAAGAAGTTTACCGGCCGCACCGTTAAGTGGGTTATCTTTTTCAGGATCTGCAAGCATGAATACGGTGAACTTGGCGATAGCGGCAAAGACCATGAGGACAAGGGTCAGCTGAAGATAATCATGTCCGGTTACTGTTCCCGCAATTACGAGGAGTATTGAAGCGTATGCAGCGGAAGAGTATCCCATCATGCGTCCGGGGCTTGAGGCCCTGAATCCCGCGAGCTGTCCCAGAACCAGACCCCCGGCTCCTATCCAGGCCAGTATCTGCATATTTGGAAGAGGAAGCCTGGGCAGTATTCCAGCAGACCACATAAGAACGGCAAGGCTCCAGGTAGAACTGTATATTCCCGCGAATGAGGGGCTGGCCCCCTCGTAGAAATCAAGCCCCCAGCCGGAGAGGGGGAAGGCTTTTATTTCTGTCATTATCACTGTCAGCATAAGGGCTGAAACCAGAAGAGCGGGGATTCCGCGGAGCATACCAAGGGCTTCGAAACGCAGCTCCCCTGTGGTTTTGTAGATTACCACAATTGCAAGAAGGTACAGGATAGTAACCAGGCCTGATACCAGCGCGACCTTCACCGCAACTTCCCACCTTCGGCGGCATCTGCAGGCTGCTGTAAGCCCGATGGTGACAATGCTTCCTATCTCGAGAAAAACGAATGAATTGAATAGATCTGTTGCGAAAAGAAGACCAAGGGAAGCGGTAACAAGTGAAAGGAGCAGAGGCAGTGCTTTCACGTTGCGGCTGGTGAGCCTGGTCATCCCCAGAATGGCCGCTGCGTAAACAACTATCGCAGCGATAACCGCTCCTCCGGTTGCCTCCAGGTTAATACTTAAAGGTGGTGCACCAACCCCGGTACGGAGGATAATGAAATTGCCCAGATCACTGAAACTCCATGCATTGAGCTTAATAGAAAGAAGCACAGTACTGAACAGTCCTCCAGCAAGGAACAGTTGAGAGACGATAATGGACAGACCCGGTTTCTTTCGTGACAGCCAGACACTGATAAAGGCCCCAAGCAACGGTAGGAATACAGCAAGTGCTACTACCATCGGAGCTCCTTCATCCGGCGGACATCTGCCGAACCGGTCCTTCTTGAAGCCAGAACCCCTACAACCACGAACAGGGCTGCCACTGCAACCCCGATAACGATCGATGTCAGAACCATTGCCTGCGGAAGGGGATCGACCACCGCGGATGTAATTTCAGACGCAGGGATAGAACCATCGATGACAGGCGCAGTTCTGCCTGGAAGATATCCTGACCAGACAAGAAGCAGATTAGCTCCCGTATCAGCTACTGTGAAAGCAAGCGCTATTCTGAGTACGTGCTTTCTGGTGAGCACCCCCCAGAGGCCCACAAGGATAAGCCCGGCAGCTGTACCGGCGATAGACCAGTAGAATGCCGTACTCATGCTTCACCTCCAGAGTTTCTGAAAGCCTTGAACACCCCTGAAAATTCACTTGCAACTTTTGCGCCGATAGCGATTGAAATCAGCGGGATTAACCCTCCGGATATGATGGAGCCGGGGGTTCCGGTACCGAGGAATGCATTGTTAAGAAACTGCCCTGCTGTCATGATCCCCCAGAATCCAAGTAACCCGAATGACAGCCCCGCGAGGGATTCAATGGCGGGCAGCCTGCCATTTCTGTCAGGTACCGAACTGCTGCCCAGCATCACAAGAAGGAATGTGGATGCAATCACGGTCCCCCCCGGGAAACCTCCTCCAGGGCTTAAATGACTGTGGGCGATGAAGTATACACCGAAAAGCATAATTGGAGCCGGCAGAACCTTTGCAGTGAATGCCACAATCCTGCTCGGTTCTGAAGCTTTAACACCAATAGGATAAAGGGTCAGCATAAGCACAACCGCAGTGGAAGCACAGAAAAGTACAACCACTTCCCCAAGTGTGTCCAGACCTCTATAAGCTACTATTACCGCTGTTACAAGATTCGATGATCCGGTTTCATCCATACCGCGGGATGCGTATGAGTATCCCACTCCCTGGAGTTCTTCACGCATCTGCATTTCAGGAATTACAGCGGCAGCCACCGCTCCGAGAATAAGAACGATTACGAGACCTGCCAGAGTTCTTATCATCCGTCGTCCCCGATCTTTCCCCTGCCCCAGAGGAAGATCATGGTGGCCAGAACTGCACCGATACTCGCTTCCGTGATAGCTACATCAGGGGCGTCCATTAAAAGGAACATCACGGAGGCCGAAAGGCTGACAAACCCGGTGATAATAATAGCTGAGAGAAGATCTCTGACGAAGAGAACCGCAATTCCAGCGGCCACCATCATTCCTCCAAGCGTCAATACGATCGCTGTCATCAGGGTTTCAGTCATTGTTCCTTGCCCCCCTCATAACCTGTTTCGGCAAGATCATCCTCAAGGAGGTTGTCCGGTTTCTCCTCAGGCCTCATGTGAACGGCCCTGGCCAGTGCATGGCCTGAAACGGGATTTGTCAGAATAATGAAGAGAACTATAAGGAAAAGCTTTGGGATCCAGACGGGCTGCAGGCAGCCAATCCCCGCCAGGAACAGTATAGAGCCGAGGGTAGTAGCCTTTGTACCTGCATGAAGACGGTTCCAGACATCCGGCATTCTCAGTATACCGAGGCCGCTTGTGAATAAAATAAAGCCTCCCGACACCAGCAGTACGTGTCCTGCGATTGAAAGAACACTCATCTCAGCCCTCCATCCAGGTACCTGGCTATTGCCAGAACCCCCAGAAATGAAAGGACAGAATAGACCATTGCCACGTCGATCAGCATAGACCGGCCCTCGAGAAAGGCGATAAATACCAGAAGGTTGGTTGAGATCAGTGTCGCTGTATCAAGAGCGACCGCTCTGTCCGTACCGTGCTGTCCCTTAAGAAGACGGATAAATGCAAGTAGAAGGCCTCCCCCGAGCAACCCGAACAGTATCGAAGTAAACGTATTACTCAAAGATCCCCTTCAATCTGTCCGCAAATCCATCAACCATTGCCTGGGTTTCGAGATGTATATCTCCCTCCGGAAGGCTTATCCAGTGCACAAAGATCGAGGTCCCGTTCATTTCAACCGTAAGTGTGCCGGGAGTGAGTGTTATGGAATTCGCTACTATGTTTCTCGCTCTTTCGCTGTTCATCACGAGAGATGCTTTAACAATACCCGGTTTTACAGGAACAACAGGACGCAGAACCCGCAGAAGTACATCGATGTTGGCCATAAACATCTTACCAAGAAAATAGAGAACGTAACCAATCCCGGCAGCCAGCCTGGCTGGCTTGAGAAGGCGGAACCAGTTTCCTGTGAAAACACCCTGCGTCACAATTGCTATTATCAGGCTTACCCCAAGGCCAAGTACAAGCTCCTGCGGATGGAAACTGAGCGTCAGGAATATCCAGATGCAGAAAAGCACCACCGTTGTGGTTATAACAGAAGCGTATCGGTTCACGAACGGTCCCTGCATTTCATCGAATGCGTAAGAATATCCAGCTCTGTGGAGACCTCGACGTATCGCAGAACCACACCTTCTGGAATATCGAGCGGCTCCAGCGTGAAGCTGAGGATGGAAATGCATCCGGTGCTGACCAGATTATTGACAGCATTCTGTCCCTCACCGGGAGGAACTGCTAATATGGCAATAACATCACCATGCTCACCTACAGCCTCGCTGAGTTCATCAAGTGGCTGAACTATGACTCCCGCGATCGTTGTACCTATTATTTCCGGGTCACTGTCAAAGATGGCGGAATAACTGTATCCACCGGTTCCATCAAGTCCCGATTCCAGGAGCGCACTGCCTATGTTCCCGGCTCCGATAACAATCACAGCCGGAGGCTTACAGGTACCGAGTATTCTTTCAATATTCTCGAGAAGATCTGATACCGTGTATCCGGACCCCTGCTTCCCGAATTCCCCGAAAACCGCGAGGTCTTTCCTTACAGCTGCAGATGAAATACCGCATCTTTCCGACAGATGTTTCGAAGTAACTATCGGTATCCTGTCAGCCCTGGCCCGGCGCAGACACCTTGCGTAGTGGCTGAGCCTTCTTATGGTTTTTTCGGACACTTTCTTTTCAGGCATTTCATCTCCGTACTTATTGTGATAGTTCGAACTTTCACAAATCTACAGATCGTTATTTTTACAGTCAACCCTTCAATCGAATCCTTTGTCACCATGAGAATACTGAGATCAAATAGTGTACCTTATCACTGATCCTGGAGCCAGGATATCAGTGGGATATCAGATGGAAAGACAGAACCAAGTATTTCGACCAGGATATTGTTGTCCATAGACGAGGCCAACTTAAGAATGAATTCATCCGGAAGTTTACCGAACATTCTCGCAGCGTACAGAAGAGGTCGCAGAACCTCAGCATCACCTTTCACAACATCAATAACGTTATCAAGCAGCCAGCTGGTGTCATGTCTCATCAGTCCCTGCAGAGCATAGGTCTTGCAGGCAGGATTAAAAACTTCCTTCCTGAATATCGTGATGATGGAGGAATCCAGTGCTACCTGCTTCGCTGCCGACATGAGAAGGAGGCATAGCAAGGTTGTTTCACCGGAGTACCAATGTCTTTGCACGTCTCGAAATTCCTCAGAAGAGTCCTGCAGGGCGCTCATCATCAAACCGTTATCATCCGCATTTCTTCCGGTGAAAAACTCCACTGCGGCTGATTTAAGACGAGGATCAGGATCGAAAATCAGTTCTCTGAAACCGGCTTCAAGATCTTCCCTGTTTTCCCGGGCCTCCCATTTTTCCACAAGAACATCAAAAACACTGCGCTGATCCCGCCTGAGATCAACGGACACACTGCCTGTAAGAACATCTCTCAAAAATGACATCTGATTGTCCTTTCTCGCTGCAGATATATACACAGTTGGAGAGAGAACACTCAACACTTGCTAAGGTTGTTAATCAGCAGTTTGAGTTGAAGGAGATTTATTCTCAGTTTTAGTGGATTTGATTTTCTGCAGATTCTCATTACCTTTGAATTTATATCATGTTATCTTTCTGTTTAACTCATAGAGTGAACTGAGCTCTTTAAACACTCTATCTATTCGTTTCACTCTTCCTTTTCTCAAGCATTTTAATATCTATCTGGTCCTGATCAGAATCCCTCTTGCGTTTCATCCAGATAAGATCTTCTGCTGATGGATAATTGAAAGTCACAGAAAATTCAAGGCTTGATCCAATTGCAGCAAGTTGATATTAACGTATATTGAAACTTTGATCATTCAAGAATTCGATTCATATAAAAAAGAAGTAAATATTCATGAAGTAAAGCAGGAATGAATTTTGATATCTGTTAAAGGCTACAGAATACTGAAGAAACCGGGGTCAGGCGGGATGGCCATGGTTTACTTTGCAGAGCATGAAAAACTCAGCCACAGTGTAGCAATAAAGGTTCTTATTGATTCAGTAGACCGAATACCCAAAGCCCTCACCAGACCACAACCAGAATAGATTCAGAAAATATTTGCAGATCGAAATCAGGAGGTTCTGAATGATATTAGGTTATATGTTCGCCGGTGCAAGCGGTACGAGCAAAGCCAATTGCCATTGGCTCGGATATCGCTTCGATGAAGATCATGGGTTCAGCCCTAACGAAGGAGATAGCTGGATCTGTCAAACGACAGGAAACCAATGCCATTCGTTGATGAGCCAACGCGGTTGTTTGACTGGAATCTGGCGTACGGACTCTTGTGTCTGGATCTCCGAACTCGCCGGTCGCGTCTATATGAACCCCTCTCTCGAACTCAGGAAAGAGACCTTCCAGACATTCGAGCTAAAAGCCACCCTGCAAGGTATCTGGGGTCTTCGAGACGATCTTGTCTTCACCTGGGGCATGCGCCAGGGAGCACCTGTCGCTTTCCTCTACGGCGGTACTGATTGGGCCGAGATTACAGCTCCAGGACTAATTGGCGGAGTTCGAGGTGTTCGCGACGATTTGATTTACGCAGTCGGCCAAAACGGTCTGATCGCTCGTTGGGACGGTATGAAGTTCAATGTTGTGCACAGTCCCATCAATGGTAATCTCACGGATGTGTTTGTGGTATCCGAGGACGAGATGTTCGCCTGCGGAACAGATGGTCATCTGCTCATCGGAACGATTCATGGGTGGGAGGAGCTCCTCAAGTTCGACAGTATGCTTTACTGTATTGCCAAGTGGGGAGATTATGTCTGGATCGGCGCCGGTGCCGAAGGACTGTTCTTTCTCAAGGAAGAACAGCTCAACATCATTAAGCCAAGCATTCTCGCCGAGAGGTTCGATACTCGTGAGAACCTTCTCATCACCGCACCGAATATGATTGCGGAAACAAGTGATGGGGCCAATTTTCAGGCGACGTTTGTCAAGACGCTCGCAGATCTATCCGCCCACGAGTCGCCCTCCTGGCGGCCTTAACCTATTCAGAAAATACACGTTTTGGGCTTCCATTTTCAAGAGTGCAATTGATTAAGGTTCAAGTGCTTTTCTTAGCACTTCTACAAGTCCGGTGGTTTACAGCTCAGGATACTGCGGTGGCTTGCCCTGCATCCCGTGTTTACGCATGTTTTCCTCAAATTGATCAGTACTCTTTTGAAGGAAGTGGATTTTGGGAATCTTTATCACTGCAATGCTCGTGCTTACATTTCCTCAGGGGATAATTCATCACGGAGAAGATACCGTATCCTCCGCGGATATGATAAGTATGCTTGAAGAAGTCCCTATTGTATTCATCGGGGAGAAGCATGATGACGCTTTAGCTCACGAATGGGAGCTCTATATCTGGACGAACCTTGCTTCGGAGGAAAGATGCCTTGCCCTTGAGATGTTCGAGACCGATGTGCAGGGGCTGCTTGATTCGTACCTTGCCGGGGATCTCAGCCTGGATGAGCTTCTGCAATCCGCAAGACCATGGAGTAACTATCTGGAGGACTACCACCCAATGGTGGAGTATGCATCCCAGAATGGCTATAAAGTTATTGCTGCAAACGTACCCCGCCATTTTGCCTCTGCTGTGGCAAGAAGAGGATGGGAAGGTCTCAGGGAGACGGAGGGTTCCGAGTTCTTTGAGAACATAAGCGTCGACTCCTCGAGCGTTTTCTACAGGCAGCAATTCCTCGCGACAATTGAAGCCCTGAGCGGTCAGATGCAGTCCATGCCCATGGACCCTGTTAACATGTACCGAGCCCAGCTCCTCAAGGACGCCGTAATGGCATCATCGATCGAGGGTATCAGCTGTGTATTCGTCTGCGGGAGTTTTCACAGCGATTACCGCTCGGGAATACCGGATCAGCTTGATCCGGGTGTTTCCTGCCTCACCGTCAGTATCGTGGGTGAGGATGAACCCTGGGAGGTCGATCAGGCGGATTTTGTCATTGTCCAGGAAATGTAAATATCTGACTGTGATTTAGTTCAGCCGCAGATAAGTTCGCCGGTCATACCGGATTCGACCTTTCCGCCTGTTAAGACCGAACAGAATATCCCTGCAGAGGGCATGACGCACCTGCCGATTCTCCTGAAGATCGCGCAGCCATCTCCATGACACTCCTTGCCGATCTTTTCTACAAGCAACAGGACTTCACCTATCAGTATCCTGTCACCCACCCTGGGAGTGTCAGGTCCGCTTATCCTGCATGTTATGTTCTCGCCCATCGCACCTTCAGGAATTCTTTCCATGCCGGTTGAAGCTGTAAGCTCATCGACCAGTGTCCGGTCCAGGAGGCTCACATTCCTTCGGGGGGTACTCCTATGAGCGTCTCCGACTACTCCCTCTCTGTCGAGTTCTATTACAGATACGGGATGCTTTGCAGTTCCCTTCTTAATCGAAGTGTTCACCGTCTCCACGTTCATCTTATAATATCTGTCAGCTTTCATGGAGCTTCCTCTCAAGCCACCAGCTGTAGGCTACCGGTACTATAAGCATTGTCATGAATTCTATCAGCATTCCCCCGAATACCGGGAGAGCCATAGGCCTCGACAGTTCCGAACCTCTTCCCGATACCAGGATCACCGGGATCAGAGCTATGAGTGTTGTTACCGTTGTCATCACCGCGGGTCGAATACGCCGTTTGCCGGCGATCATAACAAGTTCTCTCAATTCGCGTTTTGAGGTGGGTTTCTTTTTCGAAATCAGCTGGTTGATGTACGTGGTCATAAGAACTCCGTCATCCACGCAGATACCGAGCAGTGCAATAAAACCCACTACGACTGCGACCGTAAGATATACAGGTCCGAACGAAGGGGACGCCATTATTCCCGCCCCGAAAAGAAGGTTCTGAAAAAATGGCCACATCTGTATGAAGAGGAACCCCCCGGCAATAGCAAGCGGTACCGCTCCGAGGAAAATTATCACAGGGACGGCAATTGTTTTGAACTGCAGGTACATTATCCCGAAGATTGCTGCAAGGCAGATAGGGATCAGCAGAGAGAACCTCCTCTTCGCCTCCATCTGATTCAGGTAGCTTCCGACCCATCTGAAGTAGTAACCGTCCGGAAGGTTTATGGTTCGTTCCTCAGGTGGGAGCGACGATTCTGATGATATTATGTTTCTCAAGATTTCATCCGCTTCCTCTACAAGCCCCCCCTCATCCCTGCCATCCGCACTGAGCATGACATAACCTACCAGTTCACCATTGACCGACCTTATCATCGCAGGGCCGGTAACGGTTTCTATGGTGGCAACCAGGGAAACCGGGATCATCGAACCGGACATTGTCCGCACGAATATTCTACCGAGGTCGGATATCTCGTTCCTGAAATCTCTGGCATATCGAAGACGAACATCGATCCTTTCTCTGCCTGAGAGCACAGTTGTTGCTGATGCGCCGCCTATTGCAGCAGCTATTGTCCTCTGGACCCGCTCAACGGAAACACCGTATCTTGCAGCAGCTTGCCTGTCCACAGTGAATTCAACGTAAGGCCTGCGGCCGGTTCTGAGAGCTGAAACGTCGGTTGCGCCCGGTATCTCAGCCAGAATTTTTTCCATTTCAAGAGCTATTCGTTCGATTTCCAGATAATCGGAACCATGTATTTCACATCCAATATTGCTCCTGATCCCGGACTGGAGCATAACTATTCTGGTTTCAATCGGCTGCAGCCACGAGGGCGCTATACCCGGCATTGATGTGGCTTCTCTGAGTTCATTCAGTATATCCGCTGATGTAACACCCTCTCTCCACTGATCCTCAGGAATAAGGGTTATTACTGTCTCGATCATGCCTGCAGGAGCCGGATCAAGAGGTGAATCAGCCCTGCCGGCTTTTCCGACTACTCTGTCAACTTCCCAAACAGCTTTCATCATTTCATTCTGAGCGATCATCGTCTCTACTGTCTGTCCAAGACTTGCCTGGTTAAGAAGCGAAGGCATGAAGAGGAAGCTGCCCTCATCCAGCGGCGGCATGAATTCGCTGCCTATACCAGGGAACAGATCTGCAGCCAGAGCCGTCAACCTGAATTCTTCGGTGTTGAATCCGATCGAATCAAGCGGATTTAGAAAAACTTTTGCTCCTGTAACTGACATAATTCCCAGAAGAATAATGATTGCGGGTATGGTCAGGAAAGTTTTGCGGTGGGTGAGGCACCATCTCAGTACCGGCTCGTATATTGATGTAATAAAACGGGTAACCTTCTCCTGCTTTCCTGTATGCAGCCGTTCTCCTGCCAGGTGCCGGAAGAGAAATGCAGATCCCGCGAAGACCAGTGTAGAGAGAAGCCACCTCTGTAAAGGGAGCCAGGAGGGTGGACCAAGAGACCAGGCTGTCCATGCAGCGAGAGCGCTTGCTCCGAGTATTGTCAGAAGTGTTCTGAGCCGTTTGCGTTCGACTGGCTCCTTTGCAATGAAAATCAGGGACAGGACAGGTACAATTGTGATCGCTACAATGCCTGCGGCAGTCAGAACCAGTGTTTTGGTCCAGGCAAGAGGGATGAAGAGCCTGCCGCTTTGCCCCGAGAGGAAGAAAACCGGCACAAAACTGATTACTGTAGTCCCGAGCGATGTAAGTATCGCGGGAGCCACCTCTGCAACCGCGTCACGTATGCTTACAAGTTTATTCTTGAAACTGTCACGCGCGAGAGAAAGATGGATATTCTCCGTGACAACTATTCCCATATCGACAAGTGTGCCGATGGCGATAGCAATCCCCGCGAAGCTCATGATATTAGCCGAGATACCAAGAACCTTCATTGCCGCGAAACAGAGCAGAACAGCGTATGGCAAGGTTGCGGTCACAATAATAGAGCTTCTCAGGTGAACCAGGAAAATCAGAATAACTATCAGCGTAATCAGCATTTCCATCGCTATGACGCCTGAGAGGGTTTCGACTGTTTCAAGGACGAGTTCTCTTCTATCGTAATAGGGAGTGATTGAAACACCTTCGGGAAGAGCGGGGGCAATCTCAGCCAGTCTTTCCTCCACCGCATCGATAACGCGTACGGGATTGGCGTCTTTTCTCATGACGACAATACCCCCGGTTATCTCACCGTTGTGATCGGCAAGTGCTCCTCTCCGGAACGCTGGGCCGGCTTCGATCGTAGAGATGTCTCCAAGCATTACAGGGACTCCATCTATGCTGGCAACGAGAACTTCCTCAAGGTCTTCTATCCCCTCCAGGAACCCTGTCCCTCTGACGATATACTCCATTCCGGACGATTCAATTGTTCTGGCGCCCACATCGATGTTCGACCTGGAGATCGCTTCTGTAACCTGCTGAATATCCAATCCGTAGTTGAATAGAAGGTTGGGATCGACATCAACCTGATACTCCATCACAAATCCACCGATACTTGAGACTTCGGAAACTCCGGGAATACTCTGGAGCGCGTACCTGATCGTGTAATCCTGTAATGTTCGAAGCGTACCGAGATCCTGCGGGCCTTCCACCGTGTACCAGTATATCTGACCGAGCGGTGTTGCATCCGGGCCCAGCTCAGGAAGAGCATCGTACGGAAGAAGATCGCCAAGGCCGCCCAGACGCTCGAGAACGCGGGTTCGTGCCCAGTAAAAATCTATATTATCTTCGAAAACGATATATATCCGGCTGAATCCAAAGCCGGACATACCTCTTACCTGTTTGACACCGTGAATGCCCTGAAGTTCGACTGAGAGCGGGTAGGTTATCTGATCCTGAACATCATCAGGACTTCTCCCCGCCCATTGAGTTGAAACGATAACCTGATTTTCGGATATATCCGGGAAGGCGTCCACAGGAGTGGTCTTCAGTGCCCATATGCCCATGCCGCCCGCAAGTGCGGTGATCATGATCACGGCGGGAGGATTCTTCAGGCAGAATTCGACTATTCTTCTTATCATAGCATTCCGCTACTCCGCCGTTTCCGAATTGAACAGAGATGGGAGTCCTAGCAGCTCCGCCTGAGAGTCAATCAGAAAAGCACCTTTCAGAGCAACAACGTCTCCCTCCGAAAGACCGGCATAGACGGGATAGAAGACTTCCCCCGTGCTGTCAGCAGCGGGAGGGCCGACTGTGATCTGCATGGGTTCGAACCTGGCCTCTTCGATACGGAGGGATCCGTTGTCGCCTGCTACGTAAACGGATGGCCCGGTCATCACATAAACAACTGATCGCGAGCCCAGCGCGAGAACGCTTCCTCTTGGAACAGAGAGAACAGTCCCGGGCTGCTCTCCATTAATGATTGTTGCCGCTGCCGACTGACCTGGAAGGAATTCACCCGAAACGTTGTCCAGTATGATTCTTGCTTCAAAACCGCCGCCAGGCCGATCAAGAAAGGGATCTACTGAGTCAATTTCAGCTGAGAAGACTTTCTCAGGCTCGGAGTCGACCGAGAATTCCAGTTCCTGACCAGTACTGACAAGACCGGCTTGCTCCTCGGTCAGATAAACCGTAAGCCAGACCGTCGAAATGTCCGCCAGCTCCAGCAGGATGTGCCCTGTGGAAACATATTCTCCTTCTCGAACATGAATTGAGGTAACAGTTCCTGAAACAGGCGAGATCACATTAGATACTGTACTGACATCACCTCTTTCTATAATCTGCCTGATCACGTATTCCGGCGCTCCAAGAAGCCGAAGTTTTTCAGCTGCAAGGGTCATACCGAAGTCTTCAAATGTGCTTCCAGCCTGAGATAATACGAGCAGCTCCTGTTTGGCAGCGTAGAGTTCCGGAGAGTAGATACCTGCAATGACTGCACCACTGGAAAGATGCTCTCCCTGGGAATCCACGTACAGATTTTCGATCCTCCCTCCTGTCCAGGCCGTAATTGAGTAGAGTCCCGTTCCGTCAAATTCGATGAGTCCAGGAGCTGTGAATCTGGTGGTGAGATCCCTGACTGCTGTTGCACTTATCGTCAGGTCGAGCATGGCCTGATCATGTCTTGAAAGAACGACTTCATCTCCGGTGCTGATGAACGGTTCGAGTTCCATTCCGCATACCGGGCATGTACCGGGATGATCAAGGACAACGCAGAGCATTGGACAGGCCCAGCTTTCCGGCAGGTCCGCACTTCCCTGGTGATCATGTTCCCCATCAGTACTCGCGAATAACCACTCCCCCGGCAGCAGGAATCCGAAGAGCAGACCGATTATCACACCTGTGATCATGATCGATAACATCCTCCTGCTGCCGGCATTTATAAGCACATCTCACCCGCCTTCTTTTACAAAGCAGTTAGTGACAGCTGCGGCAGCCTGAAGATTGGGGCTGTTCGCAGCTGCAGTCCTCCGGATAACAGCTTGCGCATTCGATACCAAGCAATTGCGCAACCGCAGCCTCCTCCGCTAGAACGGGCAGGTACTTCTCCGGCTCAGCGAGGAACCGGGCATCACACCCGCCGCAGCAGAAATGCACCCGGAATCCTTCCCAGTCGACATACTGACCTTCCATTACTTCTCCGCCCATAACAGGACAGAGCGTATTATTCAGGTCAACAACGTCTTCCTGAGTACTCTCATCTACTTGGATTGTTTCATTTCCCGAAACACCCCTTATGAAGATCGCTGCGATAATCCCGATGAGGATTGCAGTTCCGAACTTCGTTGCCTTCCTTTTCATAGAAATTCACCTCTTTCTGTTGTGTCTCCTGTCAATTCTTTCAGCTTTGCTGCAGAGACAATGATTTGTGAGTAGATCCTCATCATTTCAAGATGAGCCGTACTGGATTCACTTATTACTTCGATCACATCTATCAAGCTCTTTGCTCCTGTCATCCATTCTCTTTCTGTGAGAGAAAGGATCATCTCCAGGTTCGGCACTATATCGGTCTCATACGTGTAGTAGACGTTTATCAGCCCTTCAATAGTTGCTATCAGGACCTCCCTCATGGAGGTAAGGTCGGCAAGCTTTTGCGAATGGATCAGTAAGGCTGCCGATGCAGAGGATTGCGCTGCTCTGTGTCTGTAGCTGTTTCCACTGTAGCCAAGCGGAAGGCTGAGCCCGGCAAAGATCATCAATCCATCGCCTCCCTCTTCAACCGCTCCCATCTCGATCACTGGCCTGTCAATCACAGACCAGGTAACGCCAACCTCAAAGGAAGGGCGCAGGCGCTCTGCGCTTAGTTCTTCAGCGGACTTCGCTCTCTCAACTTCAACTGCACTTTTCCTGGCAAGCGGGAAATCGCTCACATCGACTGCGGAATAGACGTATTGCCTGAAATTTTCAATATCGGGAAGCGATTCAGTCCAGCGAAAACCTTCACCCATCGATCGGCCAAGAAGGCTGTTCATTTCGTTGTTGAGTGCTTCCAGATCAAGATCCATCCGATATTGATCCGCTTCCAGCATTGATATCCTGTTTTCCAGCCGAAGCAGATCTGAGAGGCTTACCATCCCTGTTTCGTATTTAACGGATGCCGCTGCAAGAAGAACCTGGAGCCTTGCCGATTCTCCTTCCAGGAACTCCATCCTGCTTCGTACATAGTGCATCTCTGACCATAGTTCTGCTATTGAGGATCGAAGTTCCAGGGCAGCCAGATCCAGATTCAGAGTAGCCAGGTCAACACCTGTCGAAGCGAGAGATCGTTCTCGGGAAAGTAACCCGGGCCATGGAATTCTCTGCATGAATGTGAGCGAGAACAGAACAGGTCCGTTCCTTGTCTCCAGTGGAAGAGGCGACCATCCAAACCTTGCGGATGGATCGGGCAGCCGGCCGGAGGCCTCCCGGATCATGCTCGAACTGACGATAAGGTTATCCATCGAATGCATCATATCTGAATGGGTAAGAGCGTATTCCCATAATACACCCGGACTGGCATCAAGACTGTCTGCTCCTGCTGCCATAGCAGCTGATACAAGCAGGATAGTTATGACAGTTATTCGCACGGTTCCTCCCTGAATCTATTTCCTTATTATCACTTCATAACGGGAACTGATAATTATATACCAATTTACTAGGAAATAGTTCCGAAGTACTTCATAAAGTCATATTACGTAGCCATTTACAATTAGTTCTAAAGGTTCATTTCGTCAAGAATATCACCTTTGATGCCGATCTTCAGGAAGGAAAGGGGAATCTGCTTTCCTGATTGGATCAGGGCTTTGTGGACCAGCTGAACAAGACCACCACAGCAGGGGACTTCCATGTAAACGACAGTGACAGACCTGATTTTGTTCAGTTTGAAGATCTCTGTGAACTTATCAGTATAGTATCCGGCATCATCAAGTTTGGGGCATCCCACAAGAGCGATTCTTCCTTTGATGAAACGGTTATGGAAATCGGGAAAGGCAAAGGGAACGCAGTCAGCCGCGATCAGAAGATCTGAATCGTTCAGGAAAGGCGCATTTGGAGGAACAAGTGTGATCTGTACCGGCCATGTTGACAAACGTGAAGGTATATCTACAGATACTGCTGTTTCCATCTTTTCTGCAGGATGTGAAAGATCTCTTATTGCTGATCCGGGGCATGCGCATACTACAGGTTTCTCTGGTGCAGAGGATGAATCCCGCTCCTCAAGGTGTTTTTGTACGGCAACTTCATCGTACTCGTCAGCATACCGCTCCTCGATGGTTATAGCATCCACAGGACATGGACCGATGCAATCTCCAAGACCGTCACAATATGATTCCTTAACAAGTTTGGCCTTGCCGTCGATTATCTGAATGGCTCCCTCGTGACATGCATCGGCGCAGATCCCGCAGCCGTCACATTTTTCCTCATCTATCCTGATTATCTTTCTTGTGATCCTGCCCATTTCACTCTCCTTGTAATATCGATGGGTGTTCTTTTGCTACACTATATACTTAAACTAGTATATGAATACCAATATGTCAATAAACATCATAAAGCACATTATAGATACAATATGTGTGGTTATCTTGAAGAGTCGTGGACCTATATTTAGTAATATTATTCCAATTAATTTTTTTCAAGCGCATAATGCCTGACTGATAGGCTGAAGAGAATCCCGATTTAAAGGTTCTCCCGAATCTTAATCGAACCCATGTACTCGAATTGAGAGTACTCGTTATACTCGGGAATGTTATGATGGGAACTTTACCGCTGCTCTTGAATTGACATGGTCATGCAAATCTTCATATTGTCTTTCTATATAATTGACTGATTTTCAAATGCAGGCTGGCCAAGGGAGATGAAATGAGTTTACTGAGCGATGTTATAAGTGCCGGAAAGGGTGTTGTTCTTAAGGAACTGGCAAAACTGGTCGGGCTCAGTGATGATAAAGCTATCAGCGCGCTAAGCCTACTGGTACCAGCATTATCAAAAGGACTGGACCGGAACACTGCCGACCAGAACGGTCTGGAATCTCTTCTCAGTGTTATCAGATCCGGCACTCACAGGGAATATGTGGAAAATCCTGGAACTCTCAGCAGCAGCGAGACTGTAACTGACGGAAACGCTATACTCAGCCATATATTCGGCAGCAAGGACGTGAGCAGAGAAGTTGCGGGATTCATTTCAGGCAAAACTGGAATAGATATTGAAACCATCAAGAAGATGCTGCCCGTTACTGCTGCTGCAACTCTGGGTACAATCGAGAAGGAAGATGAGGCTGTACCGGTATCAAGGGATGACGGTGATTTTGTGAAGAAACTCCTTGCTACAGATCAGGATTCAGCCCTTGATGCTATACTGTCGCTGGCTAAGGGACTGTTTTAGATTCAGTTATGAATCTGCAGCGTAGAAGAGGAGATTGAGCGGTCATATGATAGTACTTATCATGTTTGCAATTCTGGGAACGGTATCGGATGACATTGTGTTTGAGCCTGCTGTCATGCTCAGCGATTTATCAATCGATACTATGATTGTGGATGGGGCGGAGTATCATCTGATTTCAATAGATGGTTTTTCCACCACTGCAAATGGTATCCAGAGCGTGGGTCACCCTTCGTTACCTTCCACTGTTTCAACCTTTCTCCTGCCTCCCGATATCAGGATAGACACGATTGAAGTCGTATCAGCCACCTGGGAAACGCTTCCCGGTAAGTATTTCCTCTACCCGGCACAGACAGGCTTCATGTCAGATACTGCCTTCATCTCTCCCAACCCTGCTATCTATTCTTCCAGTTTGCCTTTCCCGGCACAGCCGATCGAGGTATCGAGGCAGGGTTCTGCTTTGGGCTATTCAGTGGCCTCTCTGAGCGGAACACCAATAAGGTACATCCCTGCTGACAGCACTTTGATGATCCTCACTTCAATCAGAATAATCGTTCAGACGGAACCTTCAGAACTGGAACGGACCGTCCCCAACCGGGAGACCGAATGGAGTGCTGCCATGCGGGAACGGGGCATTCTCTGCCTGGTATCCAACCCGGAAAACATTGCCTTATACAGACAACCTCTTATCATGACTTTCGAAAATCGGATGTCTCCACTGAACGTCACACAATCTCCCGGCTCATCAGGTGACGGAGTCGATATGGTTATCATTACCAGCAGCGATCTTGCTGACGATTTCAAACAGATTGCCGATTACCGTACTTGCCAGGGCATTATCACAGTCGTCCGAACCGTGGAATGGATCGATCAGTTCTATTCCGGCTGCGACACACCGGAGCGGATACGTAACTTCCTCCGCGATGCTCATGAGGAATGGGGCATCCAGGCGGTTCTTCTTGGAGGTGACGATGGAGTTGTGCCGATCAGAGAGTGTTACGGTTGGAATTACACCTGTTATCCTTATCCAGTCTATCAGATGCCTTCAGATGATTACTACGCAGACATAGACGGTAACTGGTCGTACGAAGGTTCTATGTGGATTACGGAGCTTAACGATAATTACCTTGATCTCTGTGCAGGCAGATGGCCGGTTAACAACAGTGGTGATGTGGATTCACTCTTCTCCAAACTCCTGCTTTACGAGCAGCCGGAAAATTTTCCAGAAGGCTTCGCAAGGAAGCTGCTGCTGATCGGCTCCAATGACACAGTCGGGGCCGGGGCTGATGATATGATGTGGCTGAATGCTCTTCTGGAAGAATCGTCAGCTGTTCCAGACTACCTGGATGAACCCACTGTGCTGTATTTTCCTCACTCTCTACCCGGCGGGGACCTCTGCCGAAGCACAGCATTGAATGAATTCGATCAGGGATACAGTTTAATTCTCCATGCGGATCATTCTGAAGTACATAAGCTTGCTACAGCTGGTAAAAACACTCTTGGGCAGTACATGTGGGATTCAGATTTTGCAACAATGCAGAATTTTGAGGAACCTTCGATTCTCTGGACGCTCGGTTGCGATATAGGGCACTTCGACGGTGCTTTCTGTTTTGCCGAAGCCGGTCTGTTCACATCATCCAGTACCGGTCTGGTAGCTATGATAGCTAATGCAAGATATGGTTTGTTTGACCAGAATGTAACTTATTATGCGTTTTGCGACGCTCTGTTTAATACTGGCTATCTTGCTGACCAGCACAGCATTCAGCCTTCTGATTGGCCTCTGAGCTACCTTGGCGAAGCTCATAGATGTTCGAAGAACAATGATGGCATTTCATTCCTGCAGCTTAATCTCCTGGGCTCACCGCTTATGTATGTCTGGCGTGATGACCCGGAAGAACTTTTTCTGATAGTTCCCCGGATATTCCTGAGGGAGGGAACACCCAGTGATATACCTGTCATCGTTACTGACGGTTCTGACCCTGTTGAAAATGCCACCGTCTGCGTCTGGAAGAACGGTGAGTTATTCTCGCAGGAAGAGACTGACGAACAGGGCAGGGTGATATTCGAGAACGTGTGCATTGCCGACGGCAGCGATGATCAGGATCTGTTTATCACTGCAGTTAAACGCCGCAAAGAAATCAGTTCAACTGCAACAACTGTTGCGAGCTACATCCCTGCTCAAGTAAGAATGGATGTACTTCCTGCCGACATTCCGATTGTATCACTGGACGGGTTTTCAGTCGATGCCAACGGTGACGGTGCGGCAAATCCAGGAGAGACCGTTGACATCTACATCACCGCTCTGAACAGCGGGGGCTGCACCGCGGAGAATGTAACTGCGAAACTATCTCTGGTTTCCGGCAGCGAGTACATTGAAAGCATACCTGATAATCAGACGAGTTTTCCCGATATCGGTCAGGATCAGACTGAGAGTTCGACGGATCCAATGACAGTATCAATCAAAACGGATGTAGAGAGTTATTCAACTGTTGAGTTCAATCTGACGTTCTCTTACTCTGACGATGACGGCAATATCTGTCAGTGGGAGTCATCCCTGTTTCTTACTATCTACTCTGAGGGTTACGTGCTTACAGTACTGGATCCCACGGCTACAAACTCCAGTGGTGTTACTGCGGAAATAGTACTCAGCGATATGTTTCTGGCCAACTGCGGCCTTGGGGATGGAAACAATCTTGCAATCACTGTGGAAAATGTTTTTCCATATGAGCCCTTCCTGGTCAACACACTTGCTTACCCGGACATTGAATCCAACAGTGTCGCGGCATTGAGGGGACAGATCAATCTGTCCGTTGTTCCTCGTAATGAACAATCACCCTGGTTAAGAGAAGCTTTCCGGGGGTGTTCATTCGATCTTGTTGTGAGCAGTGACGGTGGTGATTTCATCGTACGGCATATAGATCTTGAGCTGGTGGCTGAGCTCCAGGAGCAGCAGCTCGATCCACCTGTCGAATTGCAGATCTCTGATGCGGGCCAGGATAAAGTCAGCCTGGTTTGGGGACATGAAGGACCGACCAGCGCAACAGGGTTCTATATCTATTACAACGACGGCACGCATCGGCACCGTGCCTATCCTCTTCCGGTTCCGGTGGAGCAGGTGACATTAGAGGGCCTGCTCCCTGGAAGACAATATCTGATTGAGGTTTCGGCAATTGACACGATTGGAAGAGAAAGCGAGTCGGGAACAATTTCAATCAGCACAACCTGCCAGGCGATCAGCGGCTGGCCAATTCAGCTTGCAGGATCACCCGGAGGAGGTCCGGCAATTGCCGATATGGATCAGGATGGTTCAAATGAGATTATCACTGCAACTTCTTTCGGTGTGGTTTACATAATTAACAGGAACGGCAGCTATCAGACACTTAATCCTCCTCCCGGTTACGATTTTGATAGATTTCTGGGCTGTGCAGTCGGTGATATCGATGGTGACAGAATGCAGGAAATAGTGGTTACATGTCAGAAGAAAATAGACGTTGAAGACCAGGAACAGGTAGCCGTTCTACTATACGACAATTCAGGCACAGATTGGACAGTTAACGAAATAGCCGCCAGCGGGGTGAATGAACAGGTAGCCTCACCTGTTATCGCCGGGACTCCTGTTCTTTTCCAGGCGGACAGCAGCAACTATATGGAAATAGCTCTGAGAACAAGGGGTCACAACGGAGAATTACCACACCTTTATGTATGGCGGTACGATTCTGTGTATGACAACTGGATCAATTACAGCGCGGATTTCCCTGTTGCTCTGGAAGGCAGCTTTTACAGCGCTCCCGTAGCCGTTGATTTTGATGAGGACGGCTGCGAGGAGCTGATAGTAACAACATGGGGCTCAGGAGGTGTTGGTACTGCACTTAGAATCGTCGATTTTGAAAGTGATGGTAATGTTCTAATGTCTTTGCATCAGCTTCCTGAACTGGATACTGATGGAGAGATTGCAAAAGCGTTTGGGACCCTAGCAGCCGCAGAGGAAAACGGCACCTATTATATAGTTGGTTCAGCTAAAACCAACGTATTGAGCAGTATGTATAAACGTGTATTTGCATATAGCCTTCAGAGTAATCCGGTAGACCTGACTTTTATCTGGAGAACCGACTGGATGAATGGTGGAGATTCTTTCGCTAACATGCCGGGTCCCTCCATTGGAGATCTGGACCGGGACCCGGATCTTGAAGTTATTTACACTTTGAATGGCGGATTGTATTACAAAGAAGGGATTGTTCTGGGCTGGGAACTGAGTGATGGTTCTGAAGTTTTCCAGAGTTCTCCTATCCCCTTCAATCCCATTATCCCGGGGGGCGGATCTGATGTTAAATCACAGTCTGTCACCGGTATTACAAACTCATGGAATTCAGGTGGAATGTCTGTCTTCTCGGGCTTCTCCTCGCTCTGCGCCGGATTTGATCCTCCATCCGGTTCATCAATGCTTGAAGGTTTTCCCGCCTGGACGCGTGATATCGCATGTGCTGCGCCAGCTATCTGCGATCTTGATATGGACGGTTCCCCTGAAATTCTTTACATCGATTACTCGGGTTTTGCAATCCTTTTCGACTGGGATGAGGGCAGCTATAACAGTGACGGCTGGCACATGTACCAGGATAATCCCTTCCGCAATGGATTCTACAATTCCAATAATTCCGCAGGTGGTCTGGACATCGTTATCTCGGGCAACCCATACATCGCTGCTGTTCGAAATATTAATACACACGCTTTCTGTCTGATCGCCGAGGTTGGAGTATCCGGTATCAGTCATCTATCAACGGAGGAATCAGCTCCTGTGTCGATGGAGTGGGCTGCAGCTGAACTTTCCGTTGAAAATGAACCATCCGCGAGAGTCGAGGCAGTTCCTTCAGCCGCTGCGCCGGTAATCTCCTGCAGAACCGTCGAAATAGCCGTATTCTCTGATGAGAGGTTTCTTGGGTCAGCGACAATCGAACTTGAGGAAGGCTTACACCAGGTTACAATCCCGCTGAGATACATATGCGATGCGAATGAAAGTGTTACGGTCATAGCGGATCCTTATAATGAATACCATGAGATCGACGAAATAAACAACGTCTACGCTGTAGAGGGGGTCCTGATTCCGGGAAGTGTTTCTGAGGTTGTAATTCCCAGCCCGGCTGGATCAATTGAACTGACCGTCAACCTCCCTTCAGCGCTTCCAGGTGGCCTCCGGCTCAGAGTCTATTCCATCGATGGCAGACTGGTAACAGAACTCGAGACAGAAACTCTCAATCCGGGGATAACCAGTATCCTCCCCGGCACCGGTAGCGAAACTGGAAAGCTTCCTGCTGGAATGTATATGATTTACATTGAAGGTTTGAAATCAGGGGATATAATTAGAAAAGTAATCATTCTTGATCATTGAAAGTAATACCATATCCTTTGTATTCTGAAGGAGGGATCGATTTTATGAGTATCCTGGCCTCACTTTCAGTTATAGTTCTCATATCTGTTCCTTCGGTGGATTCTGAGCTTCAGGATTTCCTGTACGACGGCTCAGGCCTCACCCTGATAGCACCTTTTAACAGCGGTATAATAGCAGTTCCCCGGGGCTTCGTAAGCGCTCTTTACCTTGAAAGGGGCAACGCTGCCAGAAGTATGCCCTGGCATTGGGATGAATCAACACGGAGTTCGGCTCCCTCTTCCCATGAGGATTCTGCTGCAATGTGCATAAATCGCAGCGGTTTGGATTACATTGTTCTCTTCTCTCCTGACTCTGTCCTTGAACTCTATGGTCCTTTCGAAAAAGGCGGAAGGGCGGTGTTTGACTGCAGTGGAAACCTATGGTTTACCGCTGACGGATTCCTTTACAGAAATGGTATATCAACCGGAATAGAGCTTGAATCCCATACCATTTCCATTGATCTTTCAGGCGGCTTGGCCACATTCTGCGACCGCGATGATCGAATCTGCCTTCTGAATCTCGGAAGCGGGGAATCCTCGGTTCTTGCTGCGGAATACAGGTTTTACAACCCTATGTTCGTTGCCTGCGAGGGGAGCGTCGAAATCGTAGCTTCCACACTGGAGGGTGAGATCGTAAAAGTTTCCCCTGACGACGGAGCATGCACATCTCTTGGAGAAGGCTCTATGCCATTCTGGTGGAAGGAGAAAGAAGTGATCCTTTATACTGTAACCTCCGATGACGGGCATATGATCACTGCCGGTGAGATCTGGAGGGTTTCCCTTGACGGAATAAGCCGTCAGATCACTTTTTCCCCAGGTATTCATGAGATTCACCCGATAGCTCTGGACGGTACTGTTTTTGCGATTGAGGCCATTACCGGCTCTCTCGTTACCATACGTGACAGATGATGCGTCTCCTTTTTCCTTTGCCGCTTATTGCAGGGATGATATTTGCCTGGTCGGTTTGCCTTGATCCCGGACATGGAGGCTCGGATACTGGCGCAGTTGGTATTTACTGCACCGAGAAGGAAGCGAATCTTGATGTTGCATACCTTGTAAGATCCTACCTTGAACAGCTTCCTGAATGCGAAACTGTATCCATGACAAGGGGTACTGACCGATACGTTTCGCTTGTTGACAGAGTAGAATACGCCAACGCGGGTGGTTTTGACAGATTCATATCCATTCATCACAACGCATTCAACGGATCGGTTCAGGGAACAGAAACGTATTGCGATACTGACGGTTCTCCCGAATCCTTTGCCTTTCGGGACATAACCCACCCGTACATCGTTGAAGCGTTCGGTTACACCGATCGCGGCGTTAAGACAGCCGGCTTCTACGTCATTAAATACACTGAAATGCCATCAATCCTCGGGGAAGCCTCGTTTCTTGACTACATCACGCTGTGGGATGAATCCTGGAGATTTTTCACCAGCTGGCAGGATCATGATGGAATCGAGGGATGGGCCTACTGTGCCGGAGTTTGCCAGAACCTGCTGTCACCGGTTATACCTGATTACCTCAGCAGAGTGGTGGACAATTCCTACCCTTCTTTTGCAACGGAAGGTCCTAATAGATGGGGTCATGGTTACTATGGCATTCCATTCGGCCCTGATTACGTATGGATAAACGTTTCTGATAATGTCCATACTGCAAGATGGAATCCATATATCCCGGTTTCCGGCTCTTACGATGTATCACTGTGGTGGGTAGCAGGCTCCAACAGAGCAACTGATGCGAAATTCACCGTTCACCACCATAATGGAGAAAATGAATTCACGGTGGATCAGAGTACGGGTGGTGAGGAGTGGTATTCACTTGGCTCCTTCGCTTTCCATGAGGGAACTTTCGGCTGGGTTGAGATTTCCAGCGAGGGCTGCATTCCAGGACTGGTAATCGTTGCAGATGCTGTAAGGTTCATGAATGTACCGGTTGGCATAGAAGACGATGTTTCTCCTGCCCCTCCGCAGGCTATGAGAATTTATCCTAACCCGACCGTGGCTTCGGTCAGAATTGAGCTTTTCGGGTTCTCCGGAGTACCCGAAATCGGGATCTACGATATCTCCGGCAGACTGATAGATAAAGTTTCATCATTGCATCCGAATTCAAACGTTTTTCTGTGGACCACGGATGCCTGTGATCCTGGAGTCTATTTTGCAGTGGCCCACCGACATGAATCCGGTTCTTTATCAAGAAGAATTGTACTCCTTGAACGTTAACTTGCATCTTCGTTTTTGAAAGGGGAAATCATGAACAGGATAGTTGGATCGTGCGGCATAATCTGCACTGAGTGCCCTGCATTCATCGCCTATAGAACCGATGATCAGGCATTGCGGGAGAAGACTGCAAAGGAGTGGTCAAAGATGCACGGAGCTGAGATCGGAGCATCCGAAATCAACTGCGTAGGTTGTCAGGCTACAGAAGGTGTACAGATCAGCCACTGCTCGGAGTGTGATATCCGCTCATGCAGTCAGCAGACGCACCATATAGCCAACTGCGGGCTCTGCGGTGAGTACCCCTGCCCGAGAATTGAGAAGTTCTTTGAGTTCGTTCCCCCCTGCAGAGAAGTCCTTGATGGTATAAAGGTTTCTAAATAAATCCCGCCGGATCGAATTAGCAGAAGCCGTCCTTTAAAACGACGGATTTCCCGTCATAGCGCGTTATGCTGCGATGCCGAGGGGCCCTCAAGCCTCGGATGCTCGGTAAAAGATCAGAACTCACCGGTCTCTTCCGACGGCAGAAAGGATAATCCGGACAGGCGCTCCATCTCCCTGGCCATCTCTATGGAGTTCTCTATAGTGTGGGCGGGAATCATGATTGGGCGTTTCTTCCCCTTCAGTGTAAACCGGAGGGGACCCTTCAGTCCCTGTGTTTTCTTCTCGACCGCAGCAGCAGTGGCCACGCCGACCAGACCGCCACCGAACATGGATCCACTCATTCCTATGAGCGAGAACGATTCTATATCGCTCCATCTGTAAGCGATTGTGGTCAGGTAAGTGAAAGCGAACCCCTCAACAGTGAGCCCCATCCTGGCCCTGCGGGCACGGACGATGATCCAGATGCCCAGGGGGATGGTGAAAACCAGCAGGCAGCAGAGCAGACCCGCAAAGATCTGCATTTTCCTCCAGCCGCTCTTTACCTGGTAAACTCTTCCGCTATTCTCCGCCTGTTCCAACAATAACTTGCCGTCCAGCTTCGTTACGCTCATGTGTTCCTCCCGGTTAATTGATAGCAAATTATAGCATCCGATCATCTGCTGTCAAAATCATTGAACAGTAATATGGTTCTTTGAATCTATCAGGACTTCAGCCACTTGCTTGACATGGAAATACACGTCCTGATATTCTATTTTCGGCAAGTGAACTGCGAAGAACAGGATAGTGTGAAGAGATCAGGAGTTCTATGATAGATGGGCAGCAGCTTCTCCTCCGATCGAAGAATTCATTCACCGCAGAATAGTACGTTCAGTTTATACTAAGGTACGGGGTCAAATATCCAGGATATCTCCCGATCTCAAGATTCGACTTTTCTCACCAAATCTGTCTACAAAAGCCCCGATTGCCATCTCGCCGGTACAATGCATCGGCGCAAATAGAGCAATGTCTCTTCCTGCGAGATCATCGAGTACTTTTTCAAGTTCTTCTTCAGTATGGTGTTTCAGATGAAAACCGCCAATGATGGCGTAGAGTTTTTCCGTAGAGAAGTGATCAATCACTCCATCAACGATATTAACAATACCCGGATGGGCACAGCCTGTGATAATCGAAATCCCGTTCTCCGTTTCCAGTACCATAGCCTGTTCAGCCAGGTATGCACCCTTGTAGTGACCTGGCAACTCTCCTGTAAGAAGAATGCCCGGGGCGATCTGCCGGTATTCAGAACAGGTTACATAAAAACCATCAGTCAGAGTGATTCCTCTTCTGAATTCTTCACTAAACCCAGGACATCCATAAACAGTTATTCCAGGTTTGTTCGCTAACAGATCACCAATACCTCCCGTATGATCCCAGTGATCGTGAGAGATAACGATTGTGCTTAATTTCATGGGATCAATACCAAGAACTCCCATGTTCGCAAGTAGACTTATGCCGTTGTTACCGGTATCAAAAAGTAAATCATCTCCTATAAGGGCACTGAAACCGATTCCGGTGATGAGGTCGTTCTGCCGCGCAGTATCGTTGAAAAGAATTTGTATTCTGAAAGACATCAACTCAATCTGCAATTTTCAGCATAGCACTATATCCAGCATGTTACGCAATTCGTCCATTGTATACGGTTTCTTCAGGAATCCTTTGAAACATGGGTTATTGCTGTATGCTTCAATCATCTTTTCTGAGAATCCACTTGAAAGTACTACACCAAGGTTCGGGTAGAGATTTGCAATTGCGGTTAATACCTCATGTCCACCCATTTCAGGCATGGTAATATCAAGTAAAACACAGGCGACATCATCAACTCTTCCTTGCAGCAGCTTCAGGGCACTGATACCTCCCGAACAGGTAAGTACGTTGAAGCCCAGTGTATTAAGCATTGACTCCACTGTTTCTCTTACGGAATCTTCGTTATCGACCAGTAGAATGTAATCTCCGGTATGCGTTTTCCGGGTTTTCAGGTTCGTATTTTCCTCTTTGGATGAGCTCCCATTTGAGCAGGGAAAGTGCAGCCTTATCATCCGTGCAGAGTTTTCCTTCTGTCTGCAGGTCATGAATCCACCATGTGACCTCAGGATACCGTGAATAGCCGGCATTCTAAGATCTGTCTTCAGAAATTCTCCGCCGGAGAAAGGATCGAACATCAGGGTGACTTCATCTCTAGAAAATCCTCCGGATAAAGCGCTCACCTCCATGAAAAGGTAATCGCCTTCCGACAACTCTGTACTGTGTACCATTTCCTTCAGGTACTCAGAATTAACAAATATCCTGCCGGTTTCGATGTCAACAATCTCCCCCTCACTTACCTTCTCTTCCAGAACGGCCAGCAGGTTCTTCAGTGCAAGACGCAACTGAGAGGGTGATATGCTGATCAGCGGCAGCCCTTCGGGAAGAACGGTGCTGAACCTGAAATGCACTTCAGGGTCAAAGGTAAGGGACTTGAGAATGAACCCAACCTCTGCAGAAAGATCAAGCCGTTTAGAGATGATATCTCCACCTCCGGAAAAAGCCATCAACTGGTTACAAAGTGACGCGGCATGTCTTGCACCCTCGGAGGCTTTTTCCAGGTTATTCCTGGACTGGGCATCACCTGTTCGCCCGATCACCAGTTCAACATTACCCATTATCCCCACCAGCAGATTGTTAAAATCGTGGGCTATACTACCCGCAAGGTACCCCAGACTTTCAAGCCTTTTTGCCTTACCTGCAAATTCCGAAAGTTCCTTTCTGCTCTGCTCCGCTCTCTTCTCTTCCGTAATATCAACTGCGAACACAACCATTCCATCGAGTGTGCTCTCTACTTCTTTGAACGGAACGCGGTGACAGAGGTAGACATGATCTCCATCCTTCAGGGAAACTGTCTCTTCGCTGTTCAGCAGGGGTTCCGAAGTTCCTATATGATTGCCAGAGGAACTCTTAAATGTTCTTCCAAGTGGTCCAAAGAATTCATCCGCCATGGCGCCAACAAGCTCCATAGGTTCCTTTTCGACAAGCCTGGCCGCGTACCTGTTCAGCCTGATTATGGTTCCTTCAATATTGATGAATACTATCACCGCTGGAACGTAATCAAGGATAAGCTGAAGCTGTTCCTTCTGAGATGACAGCATATCTGAGAGATCCTCAAGCTTGCGGTTCTTGCTTCTGAGAAGTTTTGCCTCCCTGACCCGGTGCTCGGTCTCAAGTATTTCTCTTGATTCCATCAACCTCTTGTCCAGAAGATCGCGGTAGAGTTTTCTCGATGTTTCCAGAGCATGAACGCTCAGATCATATGCTTTTTCGCTGTCTCCCAGCGCACTTCTGACCTCTGCCAGCATCCGGATAGTGTCCATCATCATTTCGTCCGGTTTGTTGTTCTGCTGGTAGTTCAAACTTTTCTCAAGACATGATGCTGATTTGTGAAGTTTTCCTTCTTTTTTCCACGCTTCTCCAAGGTTTAGATGAGATGATGCCATACCGCTTCTACTTGAAATATCTTCGCGGATTGCAAGAGCTTGTTTGTGGTATTTAATTGCATTATCTGTTTTCCCCATGGATAGACAAAGGTTTCCAATGTTGTTAAGGATGTTGGCTGTCCTGGCGAGCCCTCCTGCCTTCTTTCTTGCTTCGAGGGCTTCGATGTAATACTCCAGGGCTTCCTCCAGCCTGCCCATTCTTCTCAATGTCATGCCTATACTGTTCAGTGTGTCAGGAAGACCCCATGAATCATCACTGCCTCGATGAATATCCAGAGCTTCGCTGAAACACTCCATGGCCCCCGGATAGTTTTCCATGTGGTAATACGCCAAACCCAGGCTGCCCCGTGAACTGGCTACATCATACTCATTTCCGAGTTCCCTGCTTAGTTCAATCGCCTTCTTGTGATGATCTACTGCAAGGGAAAAGTCTCCCTGATCCTTGCAGATAATGCCGAGCCAGTTCGTTACATCGGCAATTATCTTCAGATCTCCGCACTCCTCTGCGATTTTCAAGGCGTCGTGCATAACTCTGTATGATTCAGACATCCTGTTAAGTCCGTGGTAGCTCGCTCCCAGACCAAGTGTATTCTTTGCTTCTCCTGGTCTGTCCCCGTCCTGCTGGCAGCTCCGAATAGCTGCCTTGAATATCCTGGCAGCTTTGTGAAAAACACCGGATTTCCAGTAGGACACAGCGGCCTTGCGGTATAGCCTGCTCCGCTCTGCAGGATGGTTCTCGGCGGCCTTGCAGAAAAATTCTGCCGCCTTCTCGTAGCTGCTTTCCTGAAGAAGCCTTTCTCCCTTGATTTCCTCAGGGATTATTTCCTCTTCATGTCCACTGCCGGATGCATCCATGCATACTCCCTTCGCGGATGATTAGAGAATTTGCATTCGAGGTGTCTACGTCAACTCCTGGTACAGTTCTGCTTATAGGAATATTCGGTAACGGAGGATTCTACGGTTCCAATAAATGCAGTTCTATTTCAAATCCTGATTTCTCCGCAATCCGCTTCAGCTGTCCAAGACTGTTTTCAATCAGCTTCTCATCTACCGCTGAATAATTAATGTGCAGGCTGCCGGTTCCCGCTGTTACGCGTAATCTGCCTTTAACAGAGGGACGAAGAGGGGCTTCCATGCTTTCAATGAGGGTAAGTAATTCGATCGTTATGGTTTGCCCATGAGGAATTCTGGTTGCAAGACAGGAATCGGAAGGATTTCCCCTGACGCCGAGGAAAACACCCAGCTTTGCAATTTCACTCTTCCCCATACGGGCTTCAAGGAAGGGATGGACTATTCCAGTCTCCGCCGCGGCGGCCAGTCCCGGTCTATATTCGTTCAGATCATCAGTATTGGTTCCATCCATTACAGTAATGCAGCCCCGGGCAAGTGCTTCCGCCTTCAGACTGGTGTAAATTTCTTTCCTGCAGATATAGCAGCGCCTGTCAGTATTCTGTGTAAATTCTTTTATGGACAGCGGATTAATGGAAACAAACAATGCTTCAACGCAAAGTTCTTCAGCAACGCTGAGAATATGCTTTCTGTAATAATCCGCCAGCAGTCTTGTATCTGCCGTAAGCGGCACAATGTTTGAAGCTCCAAGGACCCCGGCGGCATACCTGAGCAGAACCTCGCTATCAAACCCGCCTGAAAAAAGGATACCGCAGCATCCCCTATCGAGCAGCTTCTGTTTCAGCGTTTGTGGAAAAGACAATTATCCTCCTATGGTAACGGTATATTCCAGCCCGTTATATTATGTAGTTATTAATGCCCGCAGGAGTACTGGCAGGCTCACCCGGCTCGTTCAAACACCATGTTTGAATATACTGCATGCCGAAGAAAAGGATTGTGATGAAGATAGCTGTTTTTGATCCATTCTGCGGGATTTCGGGAAACATGATTCTCGGAGCTCTTGTGGACTGCGGTCTGGATATTGTCCTGCTTGAGCAGATGCTTCGCTCGCTTGATTTGAAGGGGTGGGAACTATCAGCGGATAAGGTCCTGAGAAAGAATCTGCAGGGAACTTTCGTATCAGTCACTGTTCCCGAGGAGACTTCTTGCAGGCATCTTCCCGATATTCAGCAAATTATCTCAGAATCCGATCTGCCCGAATATGTCAAAGTACAAAGCTGCAATGCCTTTCAAAGATTGGCGGAGGCGGAATCACACGCTCACGGCATTTCAATCAACAAAGTTCATTTTCACGAAACGGGCGCCATGGATGCCATAATAGACATCGTTGGATCCTTCTGCGGCCTCCATCTTCTCGGAGTAGAACGTATTTTCTCATCTGCTGTTGCGACAGGCACAGGAACTCTAACATGCGCTCATGGCACCCTGCCAGTACCTGCTCCTGCCACAATGCATATTCTGAATGGTGTTCCCACAGCACCAACAGGTATAAACAGTGAACTTACTACACCGACCGGGGCTGCAATACTGGTTACAGCGGTTGAATCCTGGCTGGACCCTCCCCCGCACATGAAACCGCAAACCACTGGAATGGGCGCAGGGTCCAAAGATCTTCAGCGACCGAATCTTCTCCGTCTCACAATCTGTGAAACCACAGGTGATACTTGCTGGAGCAACGATCGCTGCATAGAGATCAAGACTGTTGTAGATGATATGGATGCAAGGATCTGGCCGGATACTTCCGTCAGAATCCTTGAATCGGGAGCAATTGACTGCTATGCTGCCATGTGTGTCGGCAGAAAGGGAAGACCCGCATTAGAGGCTACAGTGCTTTGTCCTGAGCCCAGATTAGATGCGGTCATAGAGTGTATATTCAGAAATACTTCGACCATCGGAATGAGGCTCTGTGCAGTTGAAAGAGCTGTCCTGGACAGAGACGAACAAACAGTCGAAACTATATTTGGCCCTATCAGAGTAAAGAGGGTCTTTCTGGAAGGAACGCTTCTTCGGGCGGAACCGGAATATGAGGACTGCGCAGAAGCTTCCAGACAGCATAATGTCCCGGTACAGCAAGTTATTACGGAAGTCAGATTCGCAGCATTAGAGAATGAAAGAGGCGGGTGATTCTGCTGGAGAATTATTCACACGAACTCCCAAGATCCGAGCTGAGCCGCAAACGAATACGCTCTGGTATTGTATTTGGTTTAGCAATGATCGCTTCTGCTTTTTTTCTGGGATTTCTCTTCGATCTGGGGCCGGAACCTCCAGTAGAGAATGTGCTTTCCGATGTCGGGGATTTTCCCGGTGATCATATCTGGATAAATTCAAGCGAGCCTCTGAGTTTATATGATCAGTTAAGCAGGCATGTGGTGGTGGTGTTTTTCTGCAGGCTTTCAACCCTTACCGATCTTCAGTATTTCTCCCGACTGGAGGCTATCCACGAAGAATTCATAGAAGAACCTTTTACTGTGATCGCTGCTATCCAGACGGAAGAAACCTCAATAGATGAATTACATGGCATTGTAGAGGACTGGGGGATCAAATTCCCGGTAATCATAGACAACACAGGAACAGTATCCAGCCGTTTTAATGTCAGTACTTGTCCTTCAGTGCTTGTGCTTGATTCAAGAGCAAGGGTGTCAGCGAGATTTTACGTCGGCTGGGAGAAGGCTGATCTTCGAGGCATAGTCGATGATCTGCTGCAGCAGCTGCGGGCTATGCGTTATTCTCAAATCGTTGTGTATCGCCCTGACGGCGGTACCTTCATACCCAATACAATACATCAGGAAGACTGATCACATGCAAGTTCACAAAGAAGTTGGTTATGAAAAACGGCAGTATTAAAGCTCTGCTTTCAGTTCTCGGTCAGGGTAATATCTCTCCAGAAGATGCTCTCAGGCTGCTTAACTCCCATCTTACCTCTGATCTGGGATTTGCCAGGGTGGATACTGGAAGAGGGATAACTGCTGTCCTGCCGGAAGTCATTCTGGCACAGGGCAAGACCCCTGATGAGGTAGTGAAGATCACGGAGAACCTTTTCAGCAGAACAGGTTTTGCAATTGTCTCCAGAACGAGTAAAGACCTCGGCAGCATCCTTCTTGAAGCATTTCCTGAAGGACAGTATACGCAGCGCGGAAGAATGTTCATAACGGGAGAATACCAGGAAAATCCTGATTGTAACGAAGGCTCGGTGGCAGTTGTTTCTGCAGGCACCTCGGATCTTCATGCCGTTGAAGAAGCTTTTGTTGTTCTTCAAGCGATGAAAGTTGATACCCGCCGCTTCTGCGATATCGGTGTAGCGGGAGTACACAGACTTACCGAAGTTCTTCCATCTTTAAAGAAGTGTTCTGTATGCATTGTCTTTGCAGGAATGGACGCTGCTCTGCCTACAGTGATCGGGGGCTTATATCGAGGCCCGGTGGTTGCTGTACCAACTTCAACGGGCTACGGTACTGCTTTTGGAGGGGTTACCGCGCTGCTTTCCATGCTCAACTCATGCAGCCCGGGGATATGTGTTCTTAATATTGATAATGGCCTCGGAGCCGCTGCAGCGGCACTGAGAATCCTGAGGGGAACTGAATAGATGTATCTAGTAACGGGAGGCGCCGGTTTTATAGGCAGCAATATTGCAAGGGAAGCTCTGGTTAGAGGGATCAAAGTAAGAATTCTGGATAACTTCTCCACAGGGCACTGGTCTAATCTTGCTGATATAAGAAATGATATTGAAATAGTGGAAGGTGACATACGGAGTTATCACATCGTCAGAAAAGCAATGGAAGGTGTGGAAGTTGTTTTCCACCAGGGAGCTCTTCCCAGTGTTCCCCGTTCAATTGCCGACCCGATCACGACCAATGAAGTGAACGTAACCGGAACGCTGAATATTCTTCATGCGGCGTTGGACGCTGGCTGCAGAAGGGTTCTGTTCGCTTCTTCCTCGTCAATTTACGGAGATGCGCCCGAACAGGTTAAGACTGAGGGACTTCACGTAAGACCGCTCTCTCCTTATGCGGTAAGCAAACTTGCTGGTGAAAAATACATGCATGTTTTTCACCACATTTACGGGCTGGAAACCGTGGCATTGAGGTATTTCAACGTATTTGGTCCTTATCAGGACCCAGACAGTCCTTACTCGGCCGTTATTCCGTTATTCATACGTGCCTGCATGGAGGAACAAAGACCGCTGATAAACGGTGATGGACAGCAATCAAGGGATTTCACGTATATAGCCAATGTTGTTCACGCAAATCTTCTTGCCGCGGATTCGAAGGCTGCTTCGGGAATGATGATGAATATTGCCTGCGGTGACAGTATTACCGTTAATCATCTGGCGAATGCGATAGGCCGCCTTACGGGCAGAATGGATATCAAACCCTCCCACAGACCGGAGCGTATTGGAGATGTAAAACACAGCAGGGCTGCTATTTCCCTTGCGCGAAAACTCCTTGGATACGAACCAGTTACTTCCTTTGAAGAAGGACTTGAATATACAGTATCTTTTATGCGGGAGCGTCGGATGTAACAATCCGTCGCTACCTCAATAAAACCATTCAGAATTCATTAGTTGTGCTGCAGGAGGGAATATGAATCTCCTGAATAATGGAAAAATCCTTTTGGCCGATGGCGCTATCGGTGAATATCTTTTCTCGCTTGGATATCCATGTAATTACCTGGCATGCGAAGCAGTTATCAGATCTCCAGAAATACTCGCAAGCATACATCGCGATTACGCTTCAGCCGGTGCACAGGTACTTACAGCAAACACATTCGACGCAAACACGGTTAAGCTGGACACGCATGGGCTGGCAGACAGGTGCGAAGAGATCAACTACCGGGCGGTTAAACTCGCAGCACGAAACATAAACTGCACTGTAATGGGTTCTATCGGCCCTCCGGAGACAGGCCGCTCCTTCCGAACCGAACACGGAAATCCTGATAGACTATGCGAAACATACGCTCCACAGATCAAGGGTTTACTCAATGGAGGCGTTGATCTAATACTTCTTGAAACACAGGTCGATCCGATACAGGCCAGAATCATATTCGATATCGTAAGATCTTATTCGAGTGATATTCCTATCGCTGTCAGTTTTACATACGGTCACGATCTCCTGACACCTTCTGGTTTTTCCATCAAAGATTCCATCGGGCAATTCGAGAACACGGACATAGTAATGCTCGGCTCCAATCATGGAATTGGTCCTCTTCAGTTCCTGGACATTCACAGAAGGTTCGCAACATCATCACCTTTCCCCCAGATGCTACAGCCAAATTCGGGAACGGGAAAATACATCGATGGTCGTTTCGTATTTCCGGAAAACCCCGATCATTTCTGCAGATGCATGCTGTCGTGCATCAGCAGCAGTACTTATCTGATAGGTGGATGCTGCGGAACAACACCGGATTTCATCTCCACACTATCGCGAAATCTCTCTGCAGGTACGGAAGTCAGAATTACCTCATCCTGGAGCCCTGATGATACGGATGATATCCATGATTCCGGATCGACCTGCGATCCGCCAGCTCTCTCGGCACAACTCGAAGCCGGAAATGCACTTATTCTTGAACTCCTGCCTCCGAGGGGCGGTGACATGTCGATATTTTCCTCCAGGGCTGAAAAAATGGGGAGGTTCGCTCCCGTTACGATAAGTATCCCTGATTCACCGATGGGAAAAGTAAGAATGTCTCCTTCTATATCAGGGCTTTACCTTCGGGAAAAACTCGGAATCGAACCGCTGATTCATTTTGCCCTGCGCGACAGAAGCCTTACCCGCATCCAGTCGGACCTCCTTGCTCTTTCCGGGAGTGGCCTGCAGGGTATCTTTCTTATTTCAGGGGATCCTCCCTCTCTTGGGGATTATCCGGAGTCTACCGCTGTGTACGATCTTACAACAGAACAGACCCTTAAACTGCTGCAGCATCTTGCCTGTGGACAGGATCTTAACGGAAGGAAAATAGGAGCAGGTGCCGGTTTCTTCCCTGGAACTGCCTTGGCCCTCGGAGACCCGAATTCGGTTGATAAAGTTACAAGGCGATGGGACGCAGGCTGCAGATTCTTTATAACCCAGCCTGTCTTTTCCATGGAGACACTGGAGAGATCGGCTGCACTCCTCGAGGAGTATCCTGTTCTTCCAGCCTTGATGCCCTTTCGGAACAAATATTCTGCGCAATACCTTGCATCCGAAGTTCCAGGCATATCGATACCTGATCATATACTTGCAAGGGTACATGAACTGGAGGACTGTGATGTTCTCTCCTATTCTTTAGATTATCTCTCCGGGCTGATTGATGGAATGAGGAAAATGGTCTCAGGCGTTTACATTGCCGGTTCGAGAAAGGGTATGATGAAACTTGCAGAAGAATGGCGGGGGTAATGGGATGACACAGTCGCGGAAATTGCGTGATCTCCTTCAGAAAAGAGTGGTATTCCTGGACGGTGGAACGGGAGCCGAACTTCAAAGAAGGGGCATGCCTTCCGGTGCAGCAACTGAGGAATGGGCGTTATCAAATACTGAAATTCTCAGAGCTGTACATTCCGACTTCGCCGAAGCAGGTGCCGATATTGTCCTTACGTGCACTTTCGGTGGAACAAGAACAACCCTCAAAACAGCTGACAGTATAAAAGATATTAACCACAGGCTTGCAGGCGCAGCACTTGATGCTGTGGGTGGCAGAGCCCTGGTCGCGGCCAGCATCGGTCCCACCGGCAGACTTATACATCCTTCGGGAACAATGACATGGAAAGATGCCTATCACCTTTTCAGTACACAGGTAGAAGCTCTTGCTGCTGCGGGTATAGATATTTTCTTTCTCGAAACATTCTCAGATCCAAGGGAGCTGAAGGCTGCTGTTCTCGCCACACGGGACAACGTTCCCGATGCTTTCATCTCGGCCCAGATGACTTTCAGCGACGGTTCTCTGTCACTGTCCGGCACGTCACCAACAGCACTTGTAGTTCTTGCGAATCAACTTCCGGTGGATGCAGTTGGTGCTAATTGCGGTACGGGACCAGAGAAATTGCTGCCGATAATTCAGGAGATGGTGCGGTTCTCCGGAAGATGGGTAACATCTGAGCCCAATGCCGGTCTTCCCGTAAACGGAGTGTACGATATGACTCCGGAAAGATTTGCTGGCTGGCTCGAGGATTTTGCGCGGAGCGGAGCCGCCATAATCGGCGGCTGCTGTGGCAGCAGTCCTGTTCATGTTCGGGAGTATGTTACTACCATTGGTTATCGTCCGGTAGCTGAATCGCACCCCGAAACACTTCAGCTTCTGACATCTGTGGACAGAATGGTCACTATTGGCGACAGGATGCTTACGATTGGGGAATCCATCAACCCTACCGGAAAAAAGAACCTGCAGAGTTCCCTTTCAGAAGGAGATTTTTTCTCCGTTATTTCCCTGGCCAGGGCTCAGGGAAGGGCAGATATTATTGATATCAATCTTGGTCTTGAAAGGCTCCTTCCCGATGGATTTGTTCATGAGATCTTCAGCAGACTTTCTATCGGCTTGCCACTTTCCGTCGACCTTGCAGACCCGGATAATATCGAAATCGCCTTTTCAGAAATGGGAGGAATCGGTATTCTGAACTCCCTGATTGCTACCGAACAATACATCGGTAAGAGAGTGAATACTCTTCTCCGTCATGGTGGCTACACTGTATTGCT